>NZ_CEEDOX010000010.1:0-212895 GCF_979256535.1 Methylobacterium sp. AC690
GGCCTGGGGGAGGGGGAGCCTGGGGGGAGCCTGCGCGCTCGGCCGCTGCGCTGGATCAACGCGGTGGGGTGCGTTAACGCCGGTACGGGAGCGCCCGGGTCTGGTAAGGACCGGGCCCGCGGTTACATACGGTCCGGGCCCGCGCGTCCCTCGCGCCCCGGCACCCCTGACCCGTCCGGCGCGGTGGCCGGCGCGGTCCTTCAGACGAACGAAGCCGGACGAACCGTCAGGGTCCGACCGGCGCAGCACGAGTGCAAAACCCCGACCCGATGGCCAAACCCCAACCCGCCAAGCCCCAAGCCAAAGCCCCCGCGCCCCAGACGGCGCGCTTCGCCCTGCCGAAATCCGGTGCCCTCGCCCGGGCCCTGGAGGCGCTGAAGCGCGGCGACAGCCCGACGCTCGCCAACGTGCCGGAGGGGTTCGACGCGGTGGTCGTGGCGGACCTCGCCCGGGCCCTCAGCCGCGACGTCGAGGGGCCGGCGGTGCTGGTGCATGTCGCCCGCGATTCCGGGCGCTCGGCCGCCTTCGTCGGCGCCCTGAAGTTCGTCGCCCCCGAGATCGAGACGCTGAGCGTGCCGGCCTGGGACTGCCAGCCCTACGACCGGGTCTCGCCCAACGGCGCCATCGCGGCCCAGCGCATGACGGCCCTGTCGCGGCTCGCCCGCTCGCGCTCCTCGGAGGAACAGCCCCGCATCCTCTGCACCACGGTCAACGCGCTGATCCAGCGGGTGCCGCCCCGAGAGAAGATCGCGACCGAGACCTTCTCGGCGGCGATCGGCAACGTGGTGCCGATGGACACCGTGACGGCCTGGGTCGAGGCCAACGGGTTCCTGCGCACGGGGACGGTGCGGGACACGGGCGAGTACGCGGTCCGCGGCGGCATCCTCGACCTGTCGCCGCCGGGGCTGCCCAACCCGATCCGCCTCGACTTCTTCGGCGACACCCTGGAATCGATCCGCGCCTTCGACCCCGAGACCCAGCGCACCATCGGGCAGCTGCGCTCCCTCGACCTCGTGCCGATGAGCGAGGTCCAGCTCACCACCGAGACCATCCGGCGCTTCCGCCAGGGCTACGTCTCGAATTTCGGGGCCGCCACCCGCGACGACCGACTCTACGAGACGATCAGCGAGGGCCGGCGCTATGCCGGCCTCGAGCACTGGATGCCGCTGTTCTACGACCACCTCGACACGCTGTTCGACTACGTGGCCGGCGTGCCGATGGTGTTCGACGCCCAGGTGGACGAGGCGGCGGGCGAGCGCCTGACCCTGATCCGCGACTATTACGACGCCCGCGCCGAGGCGATGAAGGCGCCGTCCCCCGGAGTCGCGCCCTACAAGCCCCTGAAGCCCTCCGCCCTCTACCTCACCCCCAACGAGTGGCGCGACCGGGTCGCGGCGGCCTCCGTCGCCCGGCTCTCGCCGTTCTCGATGCCGGAGAGCCCGGACCGGGCGACCATCGACTGCGAGGGCCGCCAGGGCCGCAGCTTCGCCGCCGAGCGCGCCGACGAGGCCGCCAGCGTGTTCGACGCGGCGGTCGCCCACGTGAAGGACCTGCAGGGATCCGGTCATCACGTGATCCTGGGCTCCTGGTCCGACGGCTCGCGCGACCGGCTCTGCTCGGTGCTGGCCGATCACGGCCTGAAGAAGCCCGTGGCGATCAACACCCTCGCGGCGGTGAACGCCCTGAAGCGCGGCACCGACATCGCCGTCGCGGTCTGGGGCCTGGAATCCGGCTTCGTCGTCGACCGCCTCGCGGTGATCTCGGAGGGCGACATCCTCGGCGACCGGCTGGTGCGCCAGAAGCGCAAGGCCAAGCGCCCGCAGGACATCATCCTGGAGGTGCAGGCCCTCCAGCCCGGCGACCTCGTGGTCCATGCCGACCACGGCATCGGCCGCTTCGTCGGCCTCAAGACCGTGACGGCCGCGGGGGCGCCGCACGATTGCCTGGAGATCCAGTATGCCGGCGGCCTGCTGCTGCTGCCGGTGGAGAACATCGAGCTCCTGACGCGCTACGGCTCGGAGGATGCCGAGGTGGCCCTCGACCGCCTCGGCGGCGGCGCCTGGCAGGCCCGCAAGGCCAAGATGAAGAAGCGCATCCTGGAGATGGCCGGCCAGCTCATCCGGATCGCGGCCGAGCGCTTCGTGCGGCAGGCCCCGCGCCTGCACGCGCCGGAGGGGCTCTACGACGAGTTCGCCGCCCGCTTCGCCTTCAACGAGACCGAGGACCAGGCCAACGCCATCGACGCGGTGCTCACCGACCTCAATGCCGGCCGGCCGATGGACCGCCTCGTCTGCGGCGATGTCGGCTTCGGCAAGACCGAGGTGGCGCTCCGCGCCGCCTTCGCGGGGGCGCTCGGCGGCAAGCAGGTGGCGGTGGTGGTGCCCACCACGCTCTTGGCGCGCCAGCACTACCGGACCTTCGCCGAGCGCTTCAAGGGCTTGCCCGTCGAGGTCGCCCAGATGTCGCGCTTCGTCTCCACCACCGAGATGAAGCGGGTGCGCGACGGCCTCGTCGCCGGCACCGTCGACATCGTGGTCGGCACCCACGCCCTGCTGGCCAAGAACGTCGCCTTCAAGGATCTCGGCCTCATCATCGTCGACGAGGAGCAGCATTTCGGCGTGGCCCACAAGGAGCGCCTCAAGGCCCTCCAGGCCGACGTGCACGTGCTCACCCTGTCGGCGACGCCGATCCCCCGCACCCTGCAGCTCGCCATGACGGGGGTGCGCGAGCTCTCGATCATCGCGACGCCGCCGGTGGACCGCCTGGCCGTGCGCACCTTCGTGACGCCGTTCGACCCGCTGCTGATCCGCGAGGCCCTGCTGCGCGAGCGCTACCGCGGCGGCCAGTCGTTCTACGTGGTGCCGCGCATCGAGGACCTCGCCGAGGTCAAGCGCTTCCTCGACCAGGAGATGCCCGAGACCAAGGTGGCGGTGGCCCACGGCCAGATGGCGGCGGGCCAGCTCGAGGACGTGATGACGGCCTTCTACGAGGGCAAGTTCGACGTGCTGCTCTCCACCACCATCGTCGAATCCGGCCTCGACATCCCCACCGCCAACACGCTCATCGTGCACCGGGCCGACATGTTCGGCCTCGCCCAGCTCTACCAGCTGCGCGGCCGCGTCGGGCGCGCCAAGGCCCGGGCCTACGCCCTGTTCACGACGCCGGCCAACCGCACCCTCACGGTCCAGGCGGAGAAGCGCCTGCAGGTGCTCCAGACCCTCGATACGCTCGGCGCCGGCTTCCAGCTCGCCTCCCACGACCTCGACATCCGCGGCGCCGGCAACCTGCTCGGCGACGCCCAGTCCGGCCACATCAAGGAGGTCGGCTACGAGCTCTACCAGCAGATGCTGGAGGACGCGGTCACGGCCCTGAAGGCCGGCATCGACGAGCCGGTGGAGGAGGCCTGGTCGCCCACCATCGCGCTCGGCGCGCCGGTGACGATCCCGGAGGACTACGTCGAGGACCTCACCGTCCGCCTCGGCCTCTACCGCCGGCTCTCGACCCTGGAGAACGACGCCGAGATGGAGAGCTTCGGCGCCGAGCTCATCGACCGCTTCGGCTCGCTGCCGCCGGAGGTGGAGCAGCTCCTCAAGATCGTCACCATCAAGATCCTGTGCCGCGACACCAACGTGGAGAAGGTCGAGGCCGGCCCGAAGGGCGTCGTCGTCCACTTCCGCGACAAGGCCTTCGCCAACCCGCAGGGGCTCGTGGCCTACGTCGCCGAGCAGGCCTCCTTCGCCAAGGTGCGGCCGGACATGAGCATCGTCTTCATCCGCGAGCTCGACACGATCCCGGAGCGTCTGAAGGTGACGACGACGATCCTGCGCAGCCTGTCCACGATCGCCCGGCGCAAGAAGGCGGCGTAGCCGGGGGGAAGCAGGCGGCGTAGCCCGGGGATAAGCAGGCGGCGTAGCCGGGGGGAAGCAGGCGGCGTAGCCCGGGGGAAGCAGGCGGCGTAGCCCGGGGGAAGCAGGCGGCGTGAGGGCCGGAACGCGAAAAGGGCGCGCCGCCGGCACGCCCTTTTCGCAAGGAAGAGAACAGGTTGGGACGGTCTCTTCGACCGCCCCCTCAGAGGTCCGGGTGGTTCAGCACGTAGGGGCCGATCTGGCTCTGCAGGTCGATGCAGGCGCCGGACCGACGGCCCATCGTCTCGTCGACGACGATCACCGGGATGCCGGCCTGGCGCATCTGCTCGCGCAGGCGCTCGGAGAGCTGGGCATAGGCCGGATCGCGCCGGGACGAGGCCTGGAGCAGGATGGCGGCCGGGCGCGCGATGACCGCGAGCACGTCGTGCGCCGCCTCGAGCGAGGCTGTGACGCTGGCGTAGCCGAGCTCGGCGAGCTCGGCGGCGAGCGAATGATCGATGGCGCGATGACCATCGTCGACAACGAGAACTTGTTGCAGCGCACCCATGAGCATCAGTGCTAGCCCATCCTTTGTCCCTTGGAAAGAGACCCGTGTGACAACACACGTGAGGGCGGTTGGTTCGCCGGCCACGTTCCGGACGTGACCCTGCCGCCGACTCCCTGAGCGGCGGATGAACCGAACCGATGCGGCGCATCATTCGGTGGGGCTGGCACGCGCGGCCCGCGACCCAACCCGTTCCGGTGAATCGGCAATCCGGCTTTCGGCAGTGCAATCGCGGCGTGGCGGCGGGAGCGGTGGCCGATCGCCGGCCGGCCTCCCGCTCCCCCGGCCGGCCGGCCGGAAGCCGGGCGGTTCAGGCGCGCCGGATGGCGAGGGTGCGGTCGTCCTCGACGCCGGCGGCGAAGGGCGAGGGCGCCCAGGCGTCGACCGTCTCGGGGATCAGGATATCGCGCTGCAGCGGCTCGGCGTGGCAGGCCCGGCCCCGGAAGGCGAGGTGGCCGTCCGGGTCCCGCCGCAGGGCCATGAGGGTCGAGAACAGGTGCGCGCGCTCGGGATGGGTCAGCGCCAGGGCGACGTCGTTGGCCTCCCGGGCACCGGCCAGGAGGGCGGTCTCGTCGAAGGCGACCACGTCGATGACCGGGCGATGAGCCTCGGAGGCCAGGGTGCGCGGACCGAGGCGCCCCGGGGCGCGATGCGCGAGGACGATGGCCTCCAGCGTCCGCGGCAGGCGGCTGGCGGCGAGGTTTCGCTCCAGCGCCGCCGGTACGACGAGGCGGGTCGGCAGCGGCCGGCCGAGGGCGTCGGCAAAGCTGCGGGCCTCGAACACCGGGAGCGTCTCGAGGCCGGCACCCGCCACGAGGGCCGCCCCGAGGCCGGTCACGAGGCCGCGCAGGTCGCTCTGCGGCACCAGGCTGAGGATGCGGTCCCCGGGCTGGACCCGCGCGGTGACGAGGTAGACGGCGATGGCCGCCAGCAGGGCATCGCCGCTGCGGTGGACCGGATGGGCGGGATCGCCCGCGGTGAAGCTGATGAGGCCGCCGGGCCCGGGGACGAAGGGGCCGCCCGCATGGTCGAGGGCCATGGCGTCGAGGCTGATCACGCCGTCCGGAACGTCCGGGCCGAAGGCGGCGAGGTAGCGCAGCCCGAAATACCGGACCGCGACCCGGCACAGGCGCTCGGCCAGGGCGAGGGGGCCGAACCGGGTCTGGGTGATGACCGCCGGGAGGGCGGCCTGCTGCACGGCGGCGAGGAGCCCCTCCTCGTCGAGGCTCAGCGGCAGCAGGCACGGGATGTGGCCGGCAGCCTCCACGGCCAGGTAGGCGAGAAAGCTCTCGGAGCTGCCCGGGAGGGCGATGCCGATGCGGCTGCCGGGGGCCAGGCGCCAACTGCGCAGGCCGTTGGCGAGGCGGGCGACGATCTCGGCCGCCGCCGCGTAGGTCCAGGTGATGGCGGGCCGCCCGCTCCAGAGGGGCTTGTGCGGCGGATCGACGAAGGCGACGCGCTGGGGATGGGCATGGGCTGTCCCCGCCAGAAGGGTGCAGAGGCGCTGCGCCCGGGGCGGAACCCGCACGCTGTCGGGCCCCTCGCCCGCAGGACTCCCCGGCGCGGCCCCGGACCCGACCAGGGCCGGACGGCCGGGTCCGGGCAGGGGCCCGCCGGCCACGCGGCGGCTGGCCTGGGATAGGGGAATTCCCGCCCGGACCGAGTCCAGGAGATGGGAGGCTTGGAACTGGGCTGCTTGCTGCGCCGGCACGTACGCTGACTCCCGCGACCCACCGTTCATGAAGGTTTAGGGTTAAGCCCGCCTTAACCCCGGCGCCGCCGCGGCCCGCCGGCCACGGCCGTGGTGTCATGTCTTCGCCGCATTCGGGGGGAAAGCAGGCCGCCCTGTCGTCGGGACGGGACTGCGCCATCGATGGTGCGGTCCGCGGGTTGCCGCGCGGTGGCGGAGGGTCTCATCCGCTGCGCCGCTGCGATCCCGGTCCAGTCGTGGTCTCGGCCCAGGGGGATGTCGGCTTCGAAGCGATCTCGGTCGAAAGGTGCCTGTCCGGCGGGCCTGGTGCGATGAATGCGCCGGGCCAGGGCCGAACGGACGTCCGAACGCCCGAAGCGCCCTTGAAGTCCGAACCGTTCGATGCGAATCCGCGCCCCAGCTTCGAGGCGCATCCCGCGAGCCGAATCCGTTACGCCGTCATCTTAAGGGGTCAGAGCTGATGTTCTTCGCCAACCGTCCCGCGCGCCCGCTGCGCGTCGCCGCGTTCCTCGCCCTGGCGGGCCTTACCGGAGTGACGGGGGTTGCCGGACCGGCTCTCGCGCAGGGAGGCAAGGGCAAGGCCGTGCCGGCCCCGACCGCCCCCGCGCCGACGGCCCCCCCGGCCGCCGCTCCCACCGGCGCGGCCCAGACGGGCCCGCAGATCGTCAACGTGAAATCCGATCCGGCCCAGACGGAATGGACCAAGGTTTGCGGCAAGGACCAAGCCAGCGGCACCGACGTCTGCTACACCACCCGTGACTTCGTCTCCGATCAGGGCCAGCCCGTGCTCGCGGTCGCCGTCTACGAGATGAAGAATGCCGCTCAGAAGCAGGAAGTGCGGGTGATTCGCTACCTGCTGCCCCTCGGCCTGCTGCTGCAGCCGGGCATCCGCTTCACCATCGACGGCCAGCAGGGCACCGCCGGCAAGTTCGCCGTGTGCTTCCCCAACGGCTGCTTCGCCGAGGCCGGCAATGTCGGCCCCGAGCTCGTCACCGCGATGAAGAAGGGCACCACCCTCAACGTCAGCGTCCAGAACCAGACTCAGCGCGAAGTCACCTTCGCGGTGCCGATCACCGGCTTCGGCAAGGCCTTCGACGGCCCCGCCATCGATCCGAAGGTGCTGGAGGAGCAGCAGAAGAAGCTGCAGGCCGAGCTGGAGAAGCGCAGCGAGGACATGCGCAAGAAGCTCGAGCAGCAGAACGCCAACGGCGCGGCACCGGCCGCCGGTGCGCCGGCCACCGCGCCGAAGCCCTGAGATCGCGACTCCCGCCGGCCGCTCGCGCGGCCGGCCTTCCAACGCAATGAGGCCGGGCGCGATGCCCGGCCTCATTGCGTTTCACGGGCCTGTCTCCCGGCGCCGATCGGCCCGGTAGGGTCTCAGTTGGCGTGGGCAGCCCCGCGCATCCGGTAGCTGCCATCGGCGCCGCGCTCGAACACCTCGGCGATCCCGGTATGCCGGAGGGCCTCCCCGGAGGTGTCGGTCACGAGGTTCTGCTCGGACACGTAGGCCACGTATTCGCTCTCCGCATTCTCGGCGAGCAGGTGGTAGAACGGCTGGTCCTTGCGTGGCCGGACCTCCTCGGGAATCGCCAGCCACCATTCCTCGGTGTTGTCGAACACCGGATCGATGTCGAAGACGATGCCGCGGAAGGGATAGATGCGGTGGCGCACGACGGCACCGAGGCCGAACTTGGCGGTTCTCATCACGGAATCAGCAGTGATCGTATCGGTCATGCGACGGAAAATAAGCGGCTCCGGGCCACTTGTCATCGGCGGAGCACCGCCGATGACGAAGGGGAGGCGAAAAACGCTCAGGCGAGACCGTAGGTCTTGGCGAGTTCCGGATCCTTCTCGGCCACGAGCTTGGCGAGATCGACGATGACCTTGGCCTGCTTCCAGGTGGCATCGTCCTGCATCTTGCCGTCGAGCATCACCGCGCCGGTGCCGTCGGGCATCGCCTCGACGATCCGCACCGCGAAGGCGACCTCCGCCGGGTCGGGGGCGAAGACCCGCTTGGCGATGGCGACCTGATTCGGGTGCAGGGTCCAGGCCCCGGCGCACCCCATCAGGAAGGCGTTGCGGAACTGGGCCTCGCAGGCCTCTCCGTCGGAGAAGTCGCCGAAGGGGCCGTAGAAGGCCTTGAGACCGTTGGCCATGCAGGCATCGACCATCTTGGCGATGGTGTAGTGCCAGAGGTCCTGCTGGGCGGAGGCCCGGGCGGCCCCGTCCTGGGTCGGATCGGCAACGACCCGGTAATCCGGATGGCCGCCGCCGACACGGGTGGTCTTCATGCCGCGGGAGGCCGCGAGGTCGGCGGGTCCGAGGCTCATGCCGTGCATGCGGGGCGAGGCCGAGGCGATGGCATCGACGTTGGCGACCCCCTCGGCGGTCTCCAGGATGGCGTGGACGAGGATCGGCTTGGTCACGCCGTGCCGGGCCTCGAGCTGAGCCAGCAACTGGTCGATGTAGTGGATGTCCCACGGCCCCTCGACCTTGGGCACCATCACGACGTCGAGCTTGTTCCCGACCTGGGAGACGATCTCGAACAGGTCGTCGAGAATCCAGGGCGAGTTCAGGGCGTTGATCCGGGTCCAGAGGCCGGTGCCGGAGGCGGCGAAATCGGTGGCCTGGGCCATGGCCACGAAGCCCTTGCGGGCGGCCTCCTTCTGGTCGATCGGCACCGCGTCCTCGAGGTTGCCCAGAACCACGTCGACGGTGGCGGCGAGCTCCGGCACGCGGGCCCGGACCTTGTCGTTGTGGGGCGGAACGAAGTGGATCATCCGCTCCAGCTTGACGGGAAGCTCGCGGAAGGGCGCCGGTGCACCGGTGGCGAGCGGCTGGAAGAAGCGGCGTGGCAGTTTCATGAGGGTTTCTGGCTCCCAGGAGTTTCTTTGTGTGAGATGCGTTTTTGTGTGTGAGATCGGCGTCCCGAACCAGCGGTTAGGGCAAGGTTGACCCTACCGTAAAGGTGCGCGGGCGCACGCACGCCGTTTGCCGTGCCGTCGCTGCGGGACAGGCGGTGGAACGCGCGTCTCCGGCTCACGTTCTCACGATCGAGGGGGGCACCTCACGGACTACGAAGGACGGACCCATGTCCGGATCATCGACCCGGCGGACCGGCTTCCGCCATCCGGTGCTACTCGGGGCAGCCCTGATCGGGCTCAGCCTTCCGCAGACCGCGTTCGCCGCCGAGCGTGCCAGACCGGCCGCCGAGAAGCAGGTTTCGGCGGAGACGCCATCCGGGCGCGTGGCCTTCACGGCCGCGGAGGCCGCGACGGCGCGGCCGGACGGCCTGGCCGCAGGGCTCCGCATTCCCGGCGACGATGCCGCCGCCTTCCGTACCCTCCTCGACGGGGCCTCGGCCGCCACTCAGCCCTGGCTCGTTCTCTCGGGTGGAGGCGAGAACGGCGCCTACGCGGCCGGCCTGCTCAACGGCTGGAGCGAAGCTGGGACCCGGCCGGATTTCGGCATCATCACGGGCGTGAGCACCGGCGCGATGATCGCACCCTTCGCCTTCATCGGCGCCGCCGGCGACGCGGCCCTGCGCCAGAACTACACCGAGATCTCCGCCGCGGACGTGTTCGAGTTCGGCGGCACGAACGAGGCCCTCACCGATACCTGGCCCCTCAAGCGCAGGATCGACCGGGCGGTGACCCCGGCCCTTCTGAAGGCGGTGGCCGCGGAGCACGCCAAGGGCCGCCGGCTCCTGGTGGCGACCACGGCGGTGGATGGCGAGCGGCCGGTCCTGTGGGACCTGGGCGCCATCGCGCAGACCGGGGGCCCGAAGGCGCTGGCGCTGTTCCGGTCGGTGATCCTGGCCTCCTCGGCCGTGCCCGGCGTGTTCCCGCCGGTGATGATCGACGCGGTGGCGGGCGACGGCAAGCACTTCCAGGAGATGCACGACGACGGCGGCACCACCGCGCCGTACTACCTCGCTCCGGAATCGATGCTCCTGGCGAAGGATCCGGCGCCCCTGCCGACGCCTCGGGTCTACCTCGTCGTCAACAACAGCCTGGCGCCCGACTTTCAGATGGCGTCGCGCACCACCCTGAGCGTGCTCGGCCGCTCGATGTCGGCGGCGATCAAGGCGCAGACCCGGGCCGCGCTCGCCCTCAGCCAGGGCTTCGCCCGGCGCACCGGCCTCGACCTTCAGGTCGCCCAGATCGACGGGCGCTTCGGGAAAACCTCCGCTACGCCGTTCGACCAAGCGTATATGAAGGCCCTGTTCGCCCACGGCGTCGCCCTGGGCAAGGCTGGCACCGCTTTCCAGGACGGCGCGACGGACCCGGCGGCGGAGATCGCCACCGGCTCGGTCGACCGTAGGGCGGCGCAGGAGAATCCGGTCCAGCCGCCGGTCCGGAGTGTGGCCGGGCGCTGATCAGCGCATCAGGCTCGGGGCGCCGAGGCGGGGCAGCACGCCCT
This sequence comes from Methylobacterium sp. AC690, assembly GCF_979256535.1. Taxonomy (NCBI): domain Bacteria; kingdom Pseudomonadati; phylum Pseudomonadota; class Alphaproteobacteria; order Hyphomicrobiales; family Methylobacteriaceae; genus Methylobacterium; species Methylobacterium sp. AC690. The sequence continues at coordinate 10,544 of NZ_CEEDOX010000010.1, forward strand.
CGCGCATGACGATGCGACGCAACGGGCCGATCGTCGTCATGGCAAGGAGACCGAGGCCGCGCAGGGCGTCCACCGGCAGGAGGTCGGCGAGCAGGCTGCGGTTGAGCGCATCGACCGCGGTCGACCGCAAGCGCGCGTCGAGGTCGCGCCCGCGGGCGAAGCCGGCCAGCGCCGCGCGCGAACCCGGGTCGCGCCCATCGGACACCGCGCGCATCACCGCATCCCGCAGGGACGCGGCGTCGCGCAGGCCGAGGTTCAATCCTTGCGCGCCGATGGGCGGGAAGACATGGGCGGCCTCGCCGATCAGGGCGAGGCGGGCCGCAACCGGGCTCGGCACCGACAGGCCCCGCATCGGCACGAGGCCGCGCGGCCCGTCGACGCGCATCGCCCCCAGCATCGCCTGGGCCTGGTGCTCGACCGCCCGGGCCAGGGCTGCGTCGTCGAGAGCGGCCAAGCGCTTGGCCGGGCTCTCGCCCATCACCCAGACGAGGCTGGAGCGGAGCCCGCCGGGCAGGGGCACCAGGGTGAACGGCCCCTGCCGGGTGTGGAACTCGGTGGAGACGTCGCGGTGGGGCCGCGTGTGGGCGAGAATCGTCGTGATGGCGCTCTGCGGGTAGGACCAGGTGCGGGGCAGGATGCCGGCGGCCTCGCGCAGCTTCGAGCGGGCGCCGTCCGCCCCGGCCACGAGCCGGGCCGACAGGGTGGCCCCTCCGGCCAGCGTGATCGTGGCCGCGTCGGCGCCGGCCGCGAAACCCGCGGCATCCTCTTCGAACAGGGTCAGGTGGGCCGCCGCCCGGGCCTCGGCGCGCAGGCCCTCGACGAGGCGGGCGCTCTCGACGTTCCAGCCGAAGGCGTCGAGGCCGATCTCGGTGGCGACGAAGCGGGCCGGGGGCGGGCGGAACAGGCTGCCGGTGTCGTCGACGATGTGGAGTTCGGCCAGGGGGCTCGCCTGGGGCGCGATCGCGGCCCAGACCCCGAGGGCATCGAGGAAGCGCACCGAGCCGTCGAGGAGCGCCACCGTGCGCCCGTCGGCCACGGGGGCGTGTCGGCCCACCAGGGCGGTGGCGACGCCTTCGCGGGCGAGCGCCAGGGCGAGACTCAGGCCCGCCGCGCCGGCACCGACCACGGCGACCGCGAAGGTCTCGGATTTCGGAGGAAGTGTCGCCACGGGCTCGCGGTCTCCTGAACGGCCTCGGGCCCGTCGCCTGTGCAGGCCGACGCGCCCTCGTAAAACCTAACGCTAACAGGGGCGTGTCACCCCGCCGGTCAAGGCCGCGATGGTGCCGCAGGGGCGAGGCTTGTAGCATCCGGCGCAAGGCCGTGGACATCGGCCGCCCGGAGGACGCCCGTTCCCTTGAGCCTGTTCATCGCGCTGCTGGCGCTCGGATTCCTGATGTTCGTCGCCTATCGCGGCTTCAGCGTCATCCTGTTCGCGCCGGTGGCGGCCCTGCTGGCAGTGCTGCTCACCGATCCCGCGGCGGTGCTGCCGGTCTTCTCCGGCCTGTTCATGGAGAAGATGGTCGGCTTCGTGAAGCTGTACTTCCCGGTGTTCCTGCTCGGCGCGGTGTTCGGCAAGGTCATCGAGATGTCGGGCTTTTCCCGCTCCATCGTGACCGCCGTGATCGAGCTGGTGGGCGCCCGGCGGGCGGTGCTCTCCATCGTGCTGGTGTGCAACCTGCTCACCTACGGGGGCGTCTCGCTCTTCGTGGTGGTGTTCGCGGTCTATCCCTTCGCGGCGGAGGCCTTCCGCCTCAGCGACATCCCCAAGCGCCTGATCCCCGGCACCATCGCGCTCGGCGCCTTCTCCTACACGATGGACGCGCTACCCGGCACGCCGCAGATCCAGAACATCATCCCCACCACCTTCTTCGGCACCAACACCTGGGCCGCCCCCTGGCTCGGGCTGATCGGGGCGGCCTTCATCCTGGTGGCCGGCGTCGCCTATCTCGACCGGCGCATCGCCTCGGCCAAGCGCCGGGGCGAGGGCTACGGCACCGGCCACAGCAACGAGCCGCAGGTGATGGACGCGGCCGCCCGCGCCCACCCGGCCATCGCCCTCCTGCCGCTGATCGTGGTCGGCCTGTCGAACCTCGCCTTCACGGCCGCGATCCCGCGCCTCTACGGCGCCAAGGCCGAGACGGTCCTGGCCGGCCTCGACAAGCCCATCGTCACCGCGGTCTCCTCCGTGACCGCGATCTGGGCCGTGGAGCTGGCCCTGCTCGCCGGCATCCTCACGGTGCTGGTCTTTGCCTGGCGCCCCGTCTCCCAGGGCTTCGCCGAGGGCAGCCGCGCCGCGGTGGCGGGCTCGCTGCTGGCAGCGATGAACACCGCCTCCGAATACGGCTTCGGCGCGGTCATCGCGGCCCTTCCGGGCTTCCTCGTCATCCGCGACGCCCTCTCGGCGATCCCGAACCCCCTGGTCAACGAGGCCGTGACCGTGACGGCGCTGGCGGGCATCACCGGGTCGGCCTCCGGCGGCATGAGCATCGCGCTTGCGGCCATGTCCTCCACCTTCATCGCGGCGGCGCAGGCCGCCAACATCCCCATGGAGGTGCTGCACCGGGTCGCCGCCATGGCGAGCGGCGGCATGGACACCCTGCCGCACAACGGCGCGGTCATCACCCTGCTGTCGGTGACGGGCCTGACCCACCGGCAGGCCTATACCGACGTCTTCGCCATCACGCTCCTGAAGACCGTGGCGGTGTTCCTGGTGATCGGTGTCTACTACCTCACCGGCATCGTGTGAGCCTTAACCCGCCGCGCCCGAACCGGCGTCGCCTCCGGCTCCCCCAGGCCCGGGGGATCGCTCCGATCCGGCGCGCACCGGGGTCTCCTCCGGCGCCACGAGCCGCAGGGTGAGCTGGGTGAAGGGCCGGATGTCCCAGGCCGGGCCGGCATGGAACATCATCACCACGGGCCGGCGCGCCAGGACCCGGAACTCCGGCAGCCCCGCATCCGGGCGCAGGATCGTGCCCGGCTGGACCGCGGGGTCGTAGCCGGCGGGCCGGATCCACACGATCTCATCCATCCGCCGATCCGCCCTCATGGTCGTGTCGCCCCGGCCGGACCGAGTCGGCGCTCTCCGGGTCCAAGCCTCGGCAGCGCGACGCGGACCGGCTCATTAACCTGCGTTAATCACGGGGCCGTCGCGGACGCAATCCGGTCGCCCCCGCCGCCCGGAGGCGCCGGCCCCGTGCGCGGGCGCACATGGGTCCGCGGGGGCGGCACATGGGCCAGCAGGGGAGGGATGCGAGCCTTGCGCCATTGCCGGCGGTCTGGGACCGTCTATGTCGCACGTCATCGCGGCCGGTGGCGTCGCATCCGTCCCGCCGAAGATCCGCACTGAAGACCCACACTGAGGAACGACACGATGCCGAAGGCGATCCAGGTTCACGCGTACGGCGGCCCCGAGGTGATGCGCTACGAGGACGTGGCGCTGCCGGCTCCGGGCCCCGGCCAGATCCACGTCCGCCAGACCGCCATCGGGGTGAACTTCATCGACATCTATTTCCGCTCGGGCGCCTACAAGGCACCCCAGCTGCCCTTCATCCCCGGCAAGGAGGGCGCCGGCGTGATCGTGGCCCTGGGCGAGGGCGTCACCGACTTCCGGGTCGGCGAGCGGGTCGCCTACGGCTCGGCCGCGAGCACCTACGCGGAGGAGGTGGTGATCGAGGCGAGCGCCGCCGTGCACCTCGCCGACGACGTCGACGACAAGACCGCCGCCGCGATGATGCTCAAGGGCCTCACTGCCGAGTACCTGCTGCACCGGACCTACGCGGTGAAGCCGGGCGACACCATCCTGTTTCACGCCGCTGCCGGCGGCGTCGGCCTCATCGCCTGCCAGTGGGCCAAGCATCTCGGCGCCACGGTGATCGGCACCGTCGGCTCGGCGGAGAAGGCGGAGCTCGCCCGCGCCAACGGCTGCGACCACGTCATCCTCTACCGCGACGAGGATTTTTCGGCCCGCGTCCGGGAGATCACGGGCGGCAAGGGCGTGCCGGTGGTCTATGACGGTGTCGGCAAGGATACCTTCCCGGCCTCCCTCGACTGCATCAGCCCGCTGGGCCTGTTCGTCAGCTTCGGCTCGGCCTCCGGTCCGGTGGACGATTTCAGCCTGGCGCTGCTGGGCCAGAAGGGCTCGCTCTACGCCACCCGCCCCTCGCTCTTCGCCCATGCGGGCAAGCGGGAGACCCTTGATGCCATGGCCAAGAACCTGTTCTCGGTGGTGGCGAGCGGGGCGGTGAAGATCCCGGTCCACAGCACGGCCAAGCTCGCCGACGTGCAGCAGGTCCACCGGGATCTCGCCGCCCGCAAGACCACCGGCGCCACGGTGATGATCCCGTGATCCGGCTTTCCCGAGATCGGAGGATCGCGTGACCCCGGGAGCCCGGGACGTCCTCCTCGTCATCGACGTGCAGGTGGACTTCCTGCCCGGGGGGGCGCTCGCCGTGCCCGAGGGCGACGCCGTGGTCGGCCCGGTGAACCGCCTCCTCGGCCTGTTCCCGCACGCGGTGCTGACGCAGGACTGGCACCCGCCGGGGCACGTCTCGTTCGCGAGCAGCCATCCCGGCCGGGCGCCCTTCGACACCGTAGCGCTGGCCTATGGCCCGCAGATGCTGTGGCCGGAGCATTGCGTGCAGGGCAGCGCCGGGGCCGCCCTCGCTCCCGGCCTCGCGGCGGACCGCGCCGAGCTGGTGATCCGCAAGGGCCACCATCCAGGGGTCGACAGCTACTCGGCCTTCCTGGAGGCGGACCGCCGCACGCCCACGGGGCTGGCCGGCTACCTGCGCGAGCGCGGCTTCACGCGGGTGGTCCTGTGCGGCCTCGCCACGGATCACTGCGTGGCCTGGAGCGCCCGCGATGCGCGGGCGGCCGGTCTCGAGGCCCTGGTGGTCGCGGACGCCGTGCGGGGCATCGACCGGGACGGCTCGGTGGAAAGGGCCTGGGGCGACATGGCGGCGGCCGGAGTCGGGCGAATCATGAGCGGGGCGATCGGGGGCGGGTAGGCTTACGAGCCCGTCTCTCGGCGGCGCTGCCCTGTCCGAACAAGACGCGCTGCCCTCTCCCTTGGGACAGGGCAGCGCGGCCGAACTGCGCTTCGGAAACGCGCTCGCAGCACCCGGTCATCGTCGGGACAGCGCAGCGGAGCCCGGGATCCAGAAACCCAGGTGATGCGAGGCCTCGCACCGTCAGCGGCCCTGGATTCCAGGTTCGCCCTCGGCGTCCAGGAATGACGGCGCGCCACCCGAGGCGATAGACTTGCCCTTAGGGGGAGAGGCGGCTCCGCCAGCCGCAGTCGGCCGAGGGGCACACGACCACCCTACCGCCTCCTCACGACGGGGAGAGAGACGCGTCGCGGTCTACACCGCGCTGCCATAGAGATCGTACGCGTCCGCGCGCTCGATCTTCACCGTGACGATGTCGCCCACCCGCAGGGGTCGGCGCGCCGTGATGTGAACGTTCCCGTCGATCTCGGGGGCATCGTATTTCGAGCGGCCCTTGGCGACGGTGCCATCGGCCGCGTCGATGATCACGGGCAGGCGCTTGCCGATGCGGGCCTTCTGCAGGCGGGCGGAGACGCCCTGCTGGGCCTCCATGAAGCGACGCTTGCGCTCGGCCTTGACCTCCGGGGGAACGAGGTCGCCGAGGCCGTTGGCCACGGCGCCGGCCACCGGCTCGAACTCGAAGCAGCCGACGCGCTCGAGCTTGGCCTCCCGGATCCAGGCGAGCAGCTCCTCGAACTCGGCCTCGGTCTCGCCGGGGAAGCCGACGATGAAGGTCGAGCGGATGGCGAGGTCCGGGCAGATCTCGCGCCAGCGCCGGATGCGCTCCAGCTGGCGCTCCTGGTTGCCGGGCCGGCGCATGCGCTTCAGCACCGAGGGGCTCGCGTGCTGGAGCGGCATGTCGAGGTAGGGGAGGATCTTGCCCTCCGCCATCAGGGGGATGACCTCGTCCACGTGCGGGTAGGGGTAGACGTAGTGCATCCGCACCCAGGCCCCGAGCTCGCCGAGTTCGGCGGCGAGGTCGTAGAACTTCGCCCGGACCTCGCGGTCGCGCCAGGGGCTCGTGGCGTAGCGGATGTCGACGCCGTAGGCGGATGTGTCCTGCGAGACCACCAGGAGTTCCTTGACGCCGGCCTTCACCAGCTTCTCGGCCTCGCGCAGCACGTCGCCCGCCGGGCGGCTGACCAGGTCGCCGCGCAGGGACGGGATGATGCAGAAGGTGCAGCGGTTGTTGCAGCCCTCGGAAATCTTCAGGTAGGCGTAGTGGCGCGGGGTGAGCTTCACCCCCTGCGGCGGCACCAGGTCGAGGAACGGGTCATGGGCCGGGGGCACCGCCTCGTGCACCGCCGCCACCACCGATTCGTAGGCCTGGGGACCGGTGACCGCGAGCAGGTTCGGGTATTTCTCGCGAATCTCGTCGGGCTGGGCGCCCATGCAGCCGGTCACGATGACCCGGCCGTTCTCCGCCATGGCCTCGCCGATGGCCGAGAGCGACTCCGCCTTGGCCGAATCGAGGAAGCCGCAGGTGTTGACGATGACGACGTCCGCGCCGTCATGCCGCCGGGCGAGCTCGTAGCCCTCGGCGCGCAGGTGCGTGAGGATGCGCTCGGAATCCACCAGCGCCTTGGGGCAGCCGAGGGAGACGAAGGAGATCTTCGGGGCGCTCTTCGGCGCCGCCTCGGCGGGGGTCGATGACAGGGGAGATGCGGTCATGGATGCTCGTCGGGCCGGCACGGCTGCTGGAACCGGACCGGCCGTGGAATCGGGGAAGGGCGGGACAAAGAGGTTGACAGCCCTATAACGGGATTCGCTCCGTCACGCGAGCCGCGCAGGGTCGAGCCATGCGCGGATCGCGCTTTTGCCACGGCATCGCGCATGCCACCTGTGCATGATACCGCAGGCCGGGACGGATGCGTCGGCCCCCGATGCTTCGGCACACCGGGATCGTCGGTCCGTCGCAGCCCTGAAAGCTTCGAGTCGTCATGTGGATTGCTGACATTCCGTTCGTCGAGCCCGTCGCGGCGGCCGAGGCCCTGGCCGCCCAGCCGGGACTCGCCTTCCTCGACAGCGCCATGCACCACGACACCCTGGGGCGGACCTCAACCCTGGCGGCGGACCCGTTCGGGCGCTTCCGGTTCCGCGATGGCCAAGCCACCCTGGATGGACGCCCCGTCCCGGGCTCCGGCCTGGAGGCGCTGCGCGCCTGCCTCGCTCCCTACCGCACGGCGCGGGACCCCGACGGCCCCGCCTTCGCGGGCGGCGCCATCGGCTACTTCGCCTACGACCTCGGCGCGACGCTGGAGCGGGTGGCCCCCCCGGCCCGGCGGGCGGGCCTCTGCGACGACATCGCCTTCAACCTCTACGACACGGTGCTGAGCCTCGACCATGGCACCGGGCGCTGCCGCCTGATCGCCACGGGCTTTCCCGAGACTGATCCGGCGGCGCGCGAGGCCCGGGCCCGGGCCCGGCTGGCCCAGTTCGCCGCACGCCTGGCCGGGGCCCGGCCGAGCCCCGAGCCGGCGGCGCAGGGACCGCTCGCCTGGCGCTCGAACTTCACCCGCGCCGGCTACGAGGCGGCGGTGGAGCGGGTGCGCGACTACATCCGCGCCGGCGACATCTACCAGGCCAACATCGCCCAGCGCTTCGAGGCCGACCTGCCGGAGGGCTTCGACCCGTTCGGCCTCTACCGGCGCCTGCGCGCCACAAACCCGGCGACCTTCGGCGCCTATCTCGCCTTCGAGGACCTGCGCGTCGCCTCCAGCAGCCCGGAGCGCTTCCTCAAGCTCAGCGGGCGGGCGATCGAGACCCGGCCGATCAAGGGCACGGTGCGGCGCGTGACCGACCCGGCCGCCGACGCGCGCCTGGGCGAGGCGCTGCAGGCCAACGCCAAGGAGCGGGCCGAGAACATCATGATCGTCGATCTCCTGCGCAACGACCTCTCGCGCATCTGCGAGCCGCACAGCGTGCGGGTGCCGGTGCTGTGCGGCCTCGAATCCTACGCCTCGGTCCACCATCTCGTGTCGGTGGTCACCGGAACCCTGAAAGCGGACATGGACGCCCTCGACCTGATCGCCGCCACCTTCCCGGGCGGTTCGATCACCGGCGCGCCGAAGCTGCGCGCCATGGACATCATCACGGAGATCGAGGGCGACGCGCGCGAACTCTATTGCGGCGCCATCGGCGCCCTCGACTTCAGCGGCGACCTCGACACCGCGATCGCCATCCGCACCGTGTTCATGGACCGGAACCGGGCCGTGCTGCAGGCGGGGGGCGGCGTCACCCTGCTGTCCGAGCCGGGCCCCGAATACGAGGAGACCCTGACCAAGGCCGCCCGGGTGTTCCAGGCCTTCGAACCCGAAGCCTTGGCAGCCGAGCCCGAGGCCTTGGCAGCCGAAACCGAGGTCTTGGCAGCCGAGCCCGGGGCTGGGAGGGCGCCGTGATCCTCGTCATCGACAACTACGACAGCTTCGTCTTCAACGTGGTGCGCTACTTCGAGGAGCTGGGCGAGACCGTGCGGGTGGCGCGCAACGACGCCCTCGACGTCGCCGGCATCCGCGCCCTGGAGCCCGAGGCGATCGTGATCTCGCCCGGTCCCTGCACCCCGGCGGAGGCCGGCATCTCGCTCCCCGCCATCCGGGAGCTCTCCGGCGCGGTGCCGCTGCTCGGCGTCTGCCTCGGCCACCAGGCCATCGGCGCGGCCTTCGGCGGCCGGGTCGCGCGGGCCGGGCGCCCGCTGCACGGGCAGGCCACGCCGATCCGCCACGACGGGGCCGGGCTCTTCGCCGGCCTGCCCGACCCGATGCAGGTCGGTCGCTACCACTCGCTCATCGTGGCGCCCGAACCCGGCATGGCCGACCGCCTCAGCGTCGACGCGGTCTCCCCCGAGGGAGAGGTGATGGCCCTGTCGCACCGGAGCCACCCGACCTGGGGCGTGCAGTTCCACCCGGAATCGGTGCTCACCGAGAACGGTCACGCCGTCTTCGCCAACTTCCTGCGCCTCGCCCGCGACTGGCGCGCCGACCATGCCCTGCCGGCCCAGACCGATGCTGTGGTTTGACGGCGGCCTCACCGAGGGGCCGGTGCCCTTCGACCTCGCCGACCGGGGCCTGACCCTCGGGGACGGGGTGTTCGACACCGCGCTGGCCCGGCGCGGCCGCATCGTGTTCGAGGCTGCGCATGTCGACCGCCTCGCCGCCGCCACCGCGGCGCTGGGCTTTCCCGTGGCGCCCGAGCGCATCGCGGACGCCATGCGGGCGCTCGCGGCGCGCGCCGGCGGGGCCCATCCCCTGGCGGCGATCCGCACCACCGTGACCCGGGGCTCCGGCCCGCGCGGGCTCAGCCCCCCGGCCGAGCCGCGGCCGGTGCTGTGGGCGAGCGCGGCCCCGGTGGGACCGGCCCTCGCCTTCGCGCCCCTCACCCTCCACCCCACCGAGATCCGTCGCAACGAGACCTCGCCGGCCGCGCAGCTGAAGACGCTGGGCTACCTCGACGCGGTGCTGGCCGTCGGCGCGGCCCGGGCCGCGGGCTTCGACGAGGCCCTGTTCCGGAACACGCGGGGGCACGTCGCCTGCGCCGGCACGGCCAACCTGTTCGCGGTGATCGACGGCGGCCTCGTCACCCCGCCCCTGTCGGACGGCGTGCTGCCGGGCATCCTGCGCGCCGAGGTTCTCTCGGGATGTGCCCCGCGCCTCGGCGTGTCCGTCGCCGAACGCAGCTTCGGCCTCGACGCGCTGCGGCGCGCCGAGGCGGTGTTCGTGACCAATTCCCTGCGGGGTCTCGCCCCCGTGACGGCGATCGGCGAGACCCCCTTCGCGAGCGCCGACAACCCCGTGGTGGCAGCCCTCGTGGCCGACCTGCGCGACGCATTCGCTCCATGACGGCACTCGAGTCATGACGGCGCCGCGCGTCTGGTGGCGCCTGCCCCTGATGGCGGCCTACGGCTTCATCGGCGTGGTCCACCTCGCCGCCCCCGACGCCTTCCTGCCGATCATGCCGGACTGGGTGCCGGAGCCCCGCCTCGTGGTGATCGTCACCGGCCTGTGCGAGCTCGCCGGGGTGCTCGGCCTCGCCTGGGGTCCGACCCGGCGCTGGGCCGGGATCGGCCTGGCCCTCTACGCGGTCTGCGTCTTCCCGGCCAACCTCAAGCACGCGCTGGAGGGCATCGTCGTGCCGGGCCTGCCCGACAGCTGGTGGTACCACGGCCCCCGACTGGCGTTTCAGCCGGTCTTCGTCTGGTGGGCCCTCTATGCCGGCGGGGTCATCGACTGGCCGTTCCGCCGACGCCCGGCCTGAGCTCCCGGGGCGAGCGCTCGAGTGTGCCCAGCCGGGGGCACCGCCGGGGTCAGCCCTTCTCCGCCACCTTGACCGCCGCCCAGGCCGCCTCCATCGCGTCGAGGTCGCTGTCGGCGAGTCCGCGCCCCTGCGCCGCCAGGGCTGCCACCATGGCGTTGAAGCGGCGCTCGAACTTCCTATTCCCTTCTCGTAAGGAATATTCCGGATCGACTCCGAGGTGGCGGGCGAGGTTGGCCACCGAGAACAAGAGGTCGCCGAGTTCCTCCGCCACCGCCGCCCGGGTGCCATGGGCCATGGCGTCGGCGACCTCGTCGATCTCCTCGCGCACCTTCAGCACCACCTGCGCCGGATCGGTCCAGTCGAATCCGTAGCTGGCGGCCCGGGCCGAAAGCTTCTCCGCCCGCGTCAGGGCGGGCAGCGGCAGGGGAATGCCCGCCAGCGGTCCCGGCTCTCGCGAGGGCTTGACCCGGCGCTCCTCGGCCTTGATCGCCGCCCATTGGACGGCCACGGCCTCGGGGTCGCGCCGGGGGGAGCCAGCGGGCAGCAGGGAGCCGTCCGGTGCGAAGACGTGCGGGTGGCGCCGGACCATCTTCTCCATCACGGCCCGGACCACGTCCGGGAAGGCGAACAGCCCGGATTCCTCCGCGATTCGGGCATGGAAGACTACCTGGAGTAGGAGGTCGCCGAGCTCGTCGCGCAGATCCTCCGCGTCGCCGCGGGCGATGGCGTCGGCCACCTCGTAGGCCTCCTCCACCGTGTAGGGCGCGATGCTGGCGAAATCCTGGGCCACGTCCCAGGCGCAGCCGGTCTCCGGGTCGCGCAGCTGTGCCATCAGCGCCAGCAAATCCTCGATCCTCACGCCAATCCTCCCATCCGACCGCGATCCGCTTGCCTTAGCGGATTGCGGGTCAACCCGTGAGGCTGGGGATGGAGGCGGGAGAGGCGGTGGCTTGCTTTGGAAAATTCCCATGAAAAAGCCTTGGCCGGGGGTGTGTTCGTTCTTCCGAACGACACCCGGACCCTTAGGAAAGGTATCAGTAAGAGATTCTCAGAGAGTCATTTCTGAGAGTTATATGGGGGCGCCAAAACCCCTGCTTTCCCCGTGGCTTGACGGGTGTTCGCGCATCGAACTCTGCGCAGCTGCGTATGGAACTCTGCGCAGATCCGTATCGGACTCTGCGTGCGCAAACCCGGGCGGTGCATGGGATTCTGCGTAACTGCGTATCGGGTTCGGCGTGGATCCGGGACGGGAGCGGTGAACTCTGGGGATTGTGCCGAATCCGGCCCCGTATCGAACTCTGCGTCGGGGCGCTGCGGCCGGATCCCGCGTGCAGGCCCGCGAGCCTTTGTCCCGTCCCGGCCGGTGGATAGCCGGGATGACGTCCACCTTCCGCCTCGGTCGCCGAGACTCCCGGGCGGGGAATCGGGCATGGTCGCCGGGTGGCGTGGTTCGGGGTCGATCGGGGCAGGGTCTGTTGGGGATCGAGGACACATTGGCGGGCATCCGCGACGCGGACCTCCTGGCCGAGGTCGAGGCGGCCCGCGGCAGCTTCCTGTTCGCCACCATCGCGGAGACCATCCTGCACCGGCAGCGGGCCCGGGACGCGGAGGCCGCCGCCCGCGGTGCCGTGGTCGACCGGCGCCAGGCCATGGGCCGCGACCAGCGGCGCCGGGACGCCATCCGCGAGGTCATCGAGACCGAGCCCACGGGCCCGGAGAACCTCCAGCACATCCACTCGGTGCTGGCGCTCTGCGGCCTCCCCTATCGCGACCCCGGCGACACGCGCGAGTTCTTCCGCGAATACGGCCGGAATTCCCTCAGCCTCCTGGCCGGGCGGCTGAAGAACCCCGCCACCGGCGAGATGGAGTTCCAGGGCCTGCCCTACGGCCCCAAGGCCCGCCTCGTCCTGCTGCACCTCTGCACCGAGGCCGTGCGCCAGCGCAGCCCCACCGTGGCGGTGGCCGACAGCCTGTCGGGCTTCATGAAGGAGATGGGCTTCGCCGTCACGGGCGGCGAGCGCGGCACCATCCGGCAGTTCAAGGAGCAACTGGCGCGGCTGGCCGCCTGCACCCTGCAGATCGGCCTCTGGGACGGGGCAGGCAGCGCCAGCACCCTCAACGTGCCGCCCTTCCGCCAACTCGACCTCTGGCTGCCGCAGGGCGCCGACGGGGTGGTCTGGCAGAAGAGCGTCCAGTTCCACCAGGATTTCTACGACAACCTGATCCAGCACGCCCTGCCGGTGGACATCCGCGCGGCCAAGGCCTTCTCGGGCTCGGCGCGCAAGCTCGACCTGCTGTTCTGGGTCGGCTACCGCCTGCGCGCCCTGCAGCGGCCCCTGCGGCTGACCTGGGACAACCTGCACAAGCAGTTCGGCGCCGACAATGCCAGCATCCGCAGTTTCCGGCAGGCCTTCAAGGCGGATCTCGCCCACCTGCAGGAGGTGTTCCCGAAGCTGCCCATCCGCCTCGACGACACCGGCATGCTGCTGCAGCCCGCCGACCCGAGCACCCTGCTGATCCCGCCGCGGGGTGCCAGGCCGCCGCGCAAGGCCACGCAGGCCGTGGCGTGACGGATATTCCCTCTATGGCCTAGGGAATATATCTTGCGGAGACGCTGGGCATAAGGAATATTCGACGAACCGATCTGACCCCGGTCGGTTCTGAAGAATATTCCGTGAGGCGTCCATGTTCCTGTCCGAGGCCGAGGCCGAGGCCGCCCTGCGCGACCTGCGCCATCGTCGCGACGCGCTCGACCGCGCCATCGCCGAGCACCAGCTCTACCTCGAGCTCGGCCGCCGCCTCGGCGGGCCGAGCCGCGCCGCCGACGTGCCGCCGGGGCGGCCGGAGGTTCCGGAACCTGCTTCCATTCCCGTGCCCGGCGCCGGGCAAGGTCAAGGGCTCGACCCGCTGCCGGACGCGGCGCGGGCGGGCGAGGACCTCGTGGCCGCCCGCCGGCACGGACGCGCCCTGGTGGCGGCTGCCGTCAACCTGCTGCACGAGGCCGGCCGGCCCCTCCATGCCGGCGAGATCCTCGAGGGCCTGACGGCGCTGGGCTTCGCGGTGCCGGGGCACGACCCCGTGGCCGCCCTCAACACACGCCTGTGGAAGCGCTCGGGACCGGGCGGCCCGCTGAAGCGCCTCGGCGAGGCGGTCTACGCCCCGGCGGAGGAGGACGAGGATCTCGGCTGACCGGCGGCCGGCTCTCGCGCCGTCCGAAAGATCCCCGGCGCTCCCCAAAGATGATTTGGGGCAGGGACTTCCGGGGCAGGGATTTCGGGCAGGGCGAAGATCACTCGGGCAGGGCGAACACGGTGAGCTGGCCGCCGAGCGCCGTGTAGCGCGACAGGGCGGCGTAGCCGCCCACCGCCCCGGCGCCGTCGTTCGGGTCGGTGAGCCCGGCCGCGAGGCCGATTCCGGCCCAGCCGCCGACGCCGGAGAGCACGGCCACGTATTGCCGGCCCCGATGGCGGTAGGTGGTGACGTTGCCGATGATGCCTGAGGGAGTCTTGAAGCGGTAGAGCTCGCGTCCCGAGCGGGCGTCCACGGCCTTCAGGTAGCCCTCCAGGGTGCCGTAGAAGACCACGTCCCCGGCGGTGGCGAGCACCCCGGACCAGACCGAGAACGGCTCGGGGATCGACCAGCGGATCGCGCCCGCGACCCCGTCCCAGGCGGTCAGGGTGCCGGTGCGGGGATCGTCGGGGGCCGGGTGCAGGCTCACGGTGGCGCCCACATAGGGCAGGCCGGGGGTGTAGCTGACCTGGAATGGCTCGTAATCCATGCAGATGTGGTTGGTCGGCACGTAGAACAGCCGGGTGCGCGGGGAATAGGCCGCCGGCTGCTGGTTCTTGGCCCCGATGGCGCCGGGGCAGATGCCCGTGGTGGTCTCGTCCTCGCCGGTGGCTTCCGGGGAATAGCGCGGGTCGCGGACCGGGCGGCCGTAATCCGGCGAGGCCCGGTCGAGATCCACGTGGCTCGCCCAGTTCACGGAGCGGTCGAACTTCTGCGCCACCAGCAGTTCGCCGGTGGCGCGGTCGAGGGTGTAGCCGAAGCCGTTGCGGTCGAAATGGGTCAGGAGCGGGCGGGTGACGCCGTCAATTTTCTGGTCCGTGAGGATCATCTCGTTGACGCCGTCGTAGTCCCACTCGTCGTGGGGCGTCATCTGGTAGAGCCAGCGGGCGATGCCGGTGTCGGGGTCGCGGGCCACGATCGACGTCGCCCAGCGGTTGTCGCCGGGGCGCTGGCGCGGATTCCAGGTCGAGGGATTGCCGGTGCCGTAATAGACGAGGTTGAGGCCCGGATCGTAGGCGAACCAGCCCCAGGCACAGGCGCCGCCGGTCTTCCACTGGTCGCCCTCCCAGCTCTTCAGGGAGGAATTCGGGCCGACCGGCTTGCCGAGCGCCGTCGTGCGCGTGGGGTCGACCCGCATCTGTTCGTCGGTGCCCGTCGCGGTGGCGCGCCAGAGCCGGGCGCCGGTCTGGGCGTCGTAGGCGGTGACGTGGCACTGGACCCCGAACTCGCCCCCCGAGAGGCCCACCAGGACCTTGCCCTTCACCGGCAGCACGGCGGCGGTGTTGGTCTCGCCCCGGGCCGGGTCGCCGTTGCGGACCGACCAGTTCACCCGGCCGGTCCTCGCGTCGAGGGAGACCAGGGTGGTGTCGGCCTGCTGCAGGAAGAGGGCGCCGTCGGCATAGGCGAGTCCGCGATGGACCGTGTCGCAGCACAGGAGCGGCATCACCCCCGGGTCCTGCTTCGGTTCGTAGCGCCAGAGGATGCGCCCGTCCTGGTCGAGATCGAGGGCCGTGACGGTGTTGGGGAAGGGGGTGTGGACGTACATCATCCCGTCCACCACCAGGGGCGCCCCCTCGTGGCCGCGCAGCACGCCGGTGGAGAAGGTCCAGGCCACCCGGAGCCGGCCGACATTGGCGGCGGTGATCTGGTCGAGATCCGAATAGCGGGTGTTGGCCGCGTCGACCGTGGGCAGCACCGTCTCGGCCCTGGCGGTACCCGGGAGGACGATCGCCGACAGGCCGATCAGGAACGGGCCGATCAGGAACGGACCAAGGAGGAGGAGCGCGCGCATGGGAGTTCCCCGGGTGCGGGGTTTCGGGACAGGCCAAGGGTCCTAGTCCCGGCACGGCGCCGGCGCGCGGCAGCGAAGTGACGCGGGCGGCGCGCCGCCGCCCGGTCTGGTGTCGGGACAAGCCCGGAAGGGGGACGGGTTCGAAGTCGAGACGCGTCCGAGTCTAGAAATAGGGCCCGAAGGGCGGGCGCGGGCGCGGGCGGTAGTAGCCGTAGCGCGGTCCGTAGAAGGGACGGGGCCCGTAGAACGGCCGCGGACGGTAATATCCGTCGGGGCGGTACATCGGCCGGCAATCGCCGAACCGGTTCGGGATGAAGCCTGGACCGCAGCCATAGGCGACGGTCTCGAGGGCGGGACCCGTCAGCGTCCCGGCGGGAGCCGGGGCGAGGGGCGCCGCCTGGGCGGCTGCGGCGAGGCCGACGGCACCCGCGACACCGAGCGACGCGGTCAGCGTCGCGCGGGCGAGCATCGTGCGAAACAGCGATTTCGGGTGAAACAGCGATTTCACGGACATGAAGCCATGACCTTCTGCTGGTGTGACCTGTGTTGTCTTTGACCATCCGGCCGCCGGGAGGCCGGAGGACGGTGATCCTGCCGGGGGATTGCTGAACGCTCCCTGACGGGGGCGGTTCAGCCCACGGCGACGGGGCCGGCGCTCCGCGGGCGCGCGGCCCAGCGCAGGATGCGCCGGCGCATCGGCTCCTCGAGGCCCCGGTGCAGGAGGACGCTCAGGGCCAGGGCCAGGGCGGCGGCGAGCCCCGCCCCGAGCCAGGGCGCGGCGGCGAGGCGGCCCCCGAGGGCGATCCGGTCGAGGCTGTTCACCAGGGCGTAGGCCGGGACGTGGATGAGGTAGAGGGCGAAGGAGATCCGGCCGAGGAAGACGAAGCCGGGCTTCACCAGGGGGCCGCCGCGAAGCTGGGCGCCGGCCAGGATCAGGGGCGCCCAGGCCAGGGCCGTGAGGCCGTTGTGGAGCAGCACCGCGGGCAGGTGGGGCGCCCCCGCCACCAGCCCCAGGCCCGCGAGGGCCGCCAGGGCGAGGAGGGCGGGCGTCGGCAGGCGCCAGCGGGTCCAAGCCCCGTAGAGGAGGAGCCCGGCCACGAATTCGGGCAGGCGCAGCAGGGGGTTGTACTTGATGGCCTGGGCCAGCAGCACCGGGCCGGCGCCCCCCGCCTCCGGATCGATGAGCGAGACGCCGGGGGCGTAGCGCGCGAAGGCGAGGGCGGTCCCGGCGGTCAGGGCCATCCAGGCGGCGAGGGTCAGCCGCGCGGTGCGGCCGGGCGCCCGGCGCGCCAGGGGCAGCAGGAGGGGAAACAGGGCGTAGAAGACCACCTCCACCGAGATCGACCAGCTTGGGCAGTCGAGGGCGCAGGCGGCCCCCGGCACCCAGGCGTGCAGGCCCAGCGGCGCCAGCACCGCGCTCGCGGCCATCAGCCCCTGCAGGGGCGGGGTGGACTTCGCCACCCAGGCGGCGAACCAGGGCAGGGCGAGGACGAGGCAGACCAGGTAGACCGGGTAGACCCGCGCCACCCGGGCCCAGGCGAAGCGCGCGCGGGCGGCGCGGTCGGTCAGGTCCACGTCCCGGTAGGTATGGGCCAGGATGAAGCCCGAGAGCAGGAAGAAGAAGGTCACCCCGGAATAGCCGAGGCGCACCGCCCCGGGGATCGCCGCGTCGGCGAAGAAGAAGGTCGCGTAGTGGAACGCCACCACGTAGGCGGCGGCCACGAAGCGCAGGGCGGTGAGCGCCGGCAGCGGCGCCGCCGGCGGATGGGCGGGCGGGGAGGGGGCGCTCATCGCGGGGACTCCGCGACGACCTGCCCGGCGGCCCCGAAGCGCAGGCCGAAGACCGAGAGGGCGACGAGGAAGAACAGCGCGTTGGTGGCCTGGTAGAACACCGACTCGAAGACCCCCACCATCAGGCCGAACAGCCAGATCCGCAGGAAGAGCAGCCGCAGGGGGTCGAGGGCGGGGCCGGCCTCGGACCGGCGCTGGGCCTGGAGGTCGGAGAGGGGGGCCAGCACCATCCACCACACCGTGAGGGCGAGGCCCGGCAGGCCGCTCTCCAGGGCGGTGTTGAGGTAGCCGTCATGGGCGTCGGTGGCGCGGTTGACCCAGGTCGTGGCATCGCCGCCGCCGCCGTAGAACACGCTCTCCCAGAAGGCGCCGTAGCCGAAGCCGGTGATCGGCTTCTTGGCGATGTTGTCGAGGGCGAAGCGCCAGATCTCGGTACGGCCGGTATAGGTCGGGTCGGTGGCCAGGCCCGCCACCAGGGCGCCGAGGCCCGACGACATCACCGAGCCCACGGTGAGCAGGAGCAGCAGCCCCAGGGGCCCGAGGAGCACCAGGCGGCGCCAGGCACCCGAGGCCGAGAGGGTGCAGGCCCAGGTCAGGCCGAGCACCGCCGGGGTCATGAGCAGCGAGGTCTTGGCGTTGGTGAAGACGAGGAACACGCCCGCCAGCACCACGACCGCAGAGCCCAGGAGGCGCTGGCCCATCCCGGCCCAGAACAGCCCGACGATGATGAACAGGCTCATGGCCGCGCCGGCGCCGTTCTTGTGGGAGAAGACGCCGCGCCAGCTGCCCGCATGCTCGGGCTCGATCAGGTCGAGGGCGGTGTGCATGGCGCGCTCGGGCACCAGCACGAGGCCGAGGTAGCAGGTCGCCAGCACGAGGAGGACGGTGCCACCGAGGACGTGGGCGAACTGGCGCGCGTCGCGGGCGAGCACCAGCACGCTCACCACCCCGCCGAACATGATGACGAGGGAGACGAGGCGCCGCGCCGAGACCGCGGGCTCGATCGAGAGGACGGTGGAGACGCCGATCCAGGCCAGCATCGCCAGGATGGGCAGGGTGGCCAGGGGGCGCAGGGCCTCGCGCCCGCGCCAGGCGAGCACCGCCACCGCGATGCCCGCCATGACCAGGAACAGCACCTGGTTGACGAGGTTGCCGCCGGCCCGCGAGGCGGCGTTCTCCGCCGCCGTCCCGTCGAGGAAGGGATCGGCTCCGATCAGCATGAAGAGCAGGATCGCGCCCATCGCCCCCATGCGCAGGGCATCGGGGAGATCCGCCCGCCGCGTCGCGCCCGCGCCGGTGGCGATGCCCGTCGTCATGGTCCACTCCCGTGCTCGAGGGCCGGCAACGTCGTTCAGTTCCGAGGTCGCGCACTTTAGATTCGCCGGTGCCGCCCGCTAGGCGCGCAGAATACGTTTAAGAACGCGGAAAGGACCGGCGCGGCCCAGCTCAGGGCCCGGTCGGTCCCCAGGGGACGATGTCGGTCGCCCCGGTGATCGCGCCCACGATGCGCTCCCGCTCGGCCCGGCCGGCAGCGAGGCGCCCCCGCACGGCCGCCAGCACAGTCGGGCCGGCGGCGGTGGGCGTACCGGCGGCGAAGGGCGGGGCGGGCGCGTATTCGAGGCCGAGCTGGATCGCCTCCGCCGCCGGCCGCCCGGAGAGCTCGGCCGCCAGGGTCAGGGCGAAGTCGATCCCGGCGGTGACGCCGCCGCCCGTGAGGAGGTTGCCGTCGCGCACCACCCGCTCGGAAACCGGGATCGCCCCGAAGGCCGCCAGGAGGTCGAGGCTGGCCCAGTGGGTGGTGGCGCGCCGGCCCCGCAGGAGCCCGGCCGCCCCGAGCACCAGGGCCCCGGTGCAGACGGAGGTGACGTAGCGGGCCCCCTCCGCCTGCTCGCGCAGGAAGGCCAGGACCGCCGCATCCTGCATCAGCGGGTTCACCCCAAGGCCGCCGGGCACGCAGACGACGTCGAGCTGCGGGCAGTCGGCCATGGCCAGCGTCGGGGCGAGCACGAGGCCGGTGGAACTCGTCACCGGCCCCCGGTCGGCGGCCACGAGGTGGACCCGCGCCTCCGGGATTCCGACGAAGACCTCGTAGGGCGCGGTCAGGTCGAGCTGCTGGACGTCGGGGAAGGTCAGAAGGCCGATCTCGAGGGGCATCGGGCTGTCTCCGGTTGTCTGGACAGAACGACCCTAACCCGGCAGGCTCTGGCCGAAATGACAACGAGACCTCGTTTCCTGCCAGAGCGCATCGCGGACGAACCGCTCCGCGTATCCCTCCGTCCAGAATCCCGCCGCCGCGAATCCCTCTGCGACGAATCCCGTCGCATCGAGATCCTCGCCTTCCCGGGGGTGCAGCTGCTCGACGTGTCGGGACCGCTCCAGGTGTTCGCCACCGCGAACGACCTCTTCGCCACGACCGACGACCGCGCCGGCCCGGCGCCCTATGCCCTGCGGGTGGCGGCGGCGGGCGGCGGCGTGGTCCGGAGCTCCGCCGGGCTCGGCCTCGCGACGGAGCCGCTTCCGCAGGCGGATGCCCCCGTCGACACCCTCGTGGTCGCCGGCGGGCGCGGCGTCGACGGGGCGATCGCGGACGGGCTGCCGGCCTGGATCGCCGCCCGGGCGCCCCAGGCCCGGCGTGTGGCCTCCGTCTGCACCGGCGCCTTCCTGCTCGGGGCGGCCGGCCTCCTCGACGGGCGCCGGGCCGTGACCCACTGGACCCGCTGCGCCGCGCTCGCGCGGCGCCATCCGGAGGCCCGGGTCGAGCCCGACCCGATCTTCATCCGGGACGGCGCGGTCTGGACCTCCGCCGGGGTGACGGCGGGCATCGACCTGGCCCTGGCCCTGGTGGAGGCCGATCTCGGACAGGCCGCGGCCCTGGCGGTCGCCCGCCACCTCGTCGTCTTCCTGAAGCGCCCGGGCGGCCAGGCCCAGTTCAGCACCGTCCTGTCGCAGCAGGTGCTGTCGCCCGTGCCGGGCGGCGCCCGCTTCGAGGCGCTCCAGGCCTGGATCGCCGACCACCTCGCCGAGGACCTCACCGTACCGCGCCTGGCCGAGGCGGCCGGCATGAGCCCGCGCGGCTTCGCCCGGCACTACCGGGCGGCCACGGGGCTGACCCCCGCCCGCGCCCTGGAGCGCCAGCGCGTCGAGGCGGCCCGGCGGCTCCTGGCCGAGACCGCGCTGCCGGTGAAGCGCATCGCGGCGCGCTGCGGCTTCGGTTCCGAGGAGACCCTGCGGCGCAGCTTCCTCCGCCACGTGGCGGTGGCGCCCGCGGCCTACCGCCAGCGGTTCCGCGCGGCCGGGGCCGGGGCCGGGGTGGAGTCGGGGGCGGGGCAGGGCGCGCCGGTTGCGGCGGCCGGCGCCCCTGCGGAACCGGGGATTTGACATTCCCGGCCGCATCATCGACACCGCCGGCCTCGCGGCATCGGCCGGAATCATCGACCGGATTCCTGGGGGCGGGTGCCGGTCCGGAGCCGCGTATGTCCCCCCTGACGGCCCATCCGCCCGCATGACCGACCGTGCCACCGTGCCCCGCCCGGCCCGCGGGGACGCCTTCGCGTTCCCGGACACCCTCCTGTCCGCCGCGGCCCGGAGCCATGCCTGGGCCTGCGCCCTCCTGGTGGCCCTCTGCCTCGTCTGCTTCCTGCCCGGCCTCGCCTCGCTCCAGCCGATGGACCGCGACGAGCCGCGCTTCGCCCAGGCCTCCAAGCAGATGCTGGAGACCGGCGACCTCGTCGACATCCGCTTCCAGGCGGAGGCCCGGCACAAGAAGCCGGTGGGCATCTACTGGGCCCAGGCCGCGGTGGTCGGCGCCGCCGAGGCGCTCGGGGTGCCGAACGCCCGCACCACCATCGGTCTCTACCGCATCCCGTCCCTGCTGGGCGCCATCGGGGCGGTGCTCCTCACCTACTGGTCGGCCCTGGTCTTCCTGCCCCGGCGGGGCGCGTTCCTTGCCGCCGCCCTGTTCGGGGCCTGCGTCGTGCTCTCGGCCGAGGCCCGCCTCGCCAAGACCGACGCGCTGCTCTGCGCCTGCGCGGTGGCGACCTTCGGCGGCCTCGCCCGCGCCTGGCTCCGCCGCGAGCGCCCGGACGGGCATTCAGCCGGAGAACATGCGGCCGGAGAAAATGGGGCCGGAGGGCACGGCGTCGCGGGGCCCCTCGACACCGCCACGGTGCTGGCCTTCTGGCTCGGCCTCGCCCTCGGCATCCTGATCAAGGGCCC
Organism: Methylobacterium sp. AC690; assembly: GCF_979256535.1. Taxonomy (NCBI): domain Bacteria; kingdom Pseudomonadati; phylum Pseudomonadota; class Alphaproteobacteria; order Hyphomicrobiales; family Methylobacteriaceae; genus Methylobacterium; species Methylobacterium sp. AC690. The sequence goes on from NZ_CEEDOX010000010.1 coordinate 31,925, forward strand.
GATGGTGCCGCTGTTCTGCGGCCTGCCGGCCCTGATCCTCTCCGTCCGCTGGCGCTCCGCCCGCTGGCTCGGCGCCCTGCGGCCCGGCCTCGGCCTGCCGCTGACCCTGCTGATCGTGGCGCCCTGGTTCGCGGCCATCACCTGGAAGAGCGGCGGCGCCTTCTACGGGGAGGCGGTGGGCCACGACATGCTGAGCAAGGTCCAGGGCGGCTCGGAGAAGCACTTCGCCCCGCCCGGCGCCTACCTGGTGGCGTTCTTCGGCACCTTCTGGCCCGGCGCGGCCTTCGCGGCGCTGAGCGCGCCCTTCGCCTGGGGCTACCGGCGCGAGCCCGCCATCGCCTTCCTCCTCGCCTGGATCGTGCCGACCTGGATCCTGTTCGAGATCGTGCCGACCAAGCTGCCGCACTACGTGCTGCCGCTGATGCCGGCCATCGCCATCCTCACCGTGCGGGCGCTGGCCGCCGGCGCCCTGCATCCCGAGCGCCGCGGCGCGCGCCTCACCGCCGGGCTCGTGGTGCTGATCCCCGTCGGCCTCACCCTCGGCCTCTCGGCCTTCGCCTGGACCTACGACCGGACCCTGCCCTGGGCCGGACTGCCCCTGCTGCTCGGCGCCAGCGCCGTGGCGGCCCTGGCCTGGCACGCCTTCGCCCGCGGCCTGCCCGAGCGCGCCCTCGGCCTCGGCATCCTGGCCGCGATGCTGCTCTCGCCGGCCGTGTTCGGCCTGACCCAGCCGGTGATGGCCGCCCTCAAGGTCTCGCCCCGCCTCGCGGCGCTCCGCGAGGCCGTGCCCTGCCCCCGGCCGGCCGTGGCCAGCCTCGGCTACCGCGAGCCGAGCTTCGTCTTCCTGATCGGCACCGACCTCGCCATGCTCGGCACCGGCACCGAGGCCGTCGAGTTCCTCAAGGGGCCGAAGTCGCCGAACGGCGCAGGTTCGCCGAACGGCGCAGGTTCGCCGAAGGGCGCAGGTTCGCCGAAGGGCGCAAGTTCGCCGAACGGTGCAAGTTCGCCGAACAGTGAAGGTCCGCGCCCGGGCGACGGCTGCCGCCTCGTCTACGTGGAAGGCCGGTTCGCGGCGGAGTTCGCCGCGGCGGCCGCGGCGGCCGGACTGGCGCCGAACCGGGTCGGCACCGTCTCGGGCTTCAACATCAACGGCGGACGCCGGGTCGACCTCTCGGCCTACGCGGTGACGCCCTGACCCTCCTCGGATCGAACACCCATGCGCCTCTCCGTGATCATCCCGGTGAAGGACGAGGCCGGCAACATCGCGAGCCTCGTCGCCGAACTCGAGACCGCCTGCGCGACCCTGGCGCCCTTCGAGGTGATCTACGTCGATGACGGCTCCACCGACGGCACCGCCGAGGCCCTGCGGGCGGCCCGGGTCGGCCGGCCCTGGCTGCGGGTGCTCAGCCACGACCGCACCGCCGGCAAGGCGGCCGGCATCCGCAGCGGCATCGCGCTGGCCCGGGCGCCGGTCTGCGCCCTGATGGACGGCGACGGCCAGAACGACCCGGCCTTCCTGGAGTCCCTGCTCCAGGCCATCGAGGCGGGCGGCGCGCGGGTCGGCCTCGCCCAGGGCCAGCGCGTCGGACGCAAGGACGGGCGGCTGAAGAGCCTCCAGTCGCGCATCGCCAACGGGGTCCGGGTCCGCATCCTGAAGGACGCCACCCGCGACACCGGCTGCGGCTACAAGCTCGTGCGCCGGGACGTCTACCACACGCTCCCGTTCTTCGACGGGCAGCACCGCTTCATGCCGGCCCTCGTCGCCCGCGAGGGCTTCGGCGTGGTCCACCGCGACGTGGTCGACCGGCCGCGCTTCACCGGCACCTCGAAATACGGCCTGTTCGACCGCCTCTGGGTCGGGCTCCTCGACCTCGCCGGGGTGTGGTGGCTGATCCGGCGCAAGCGGGTCACCCCGCGGGTCACGGACGTGACGGGAGCCTGAGCCATGCTGATCCAGCTCGCCGAGGACGTGCGCGGCTACGTCTACGACGTCTTCGTCACCCGCTTCGATGCCTGGCTGGTCTTCGGCATCCTGGCCCAGGCGGTGTTCGGCGCCCGCTTCGTGGTGCAGTGGCTCGCCTCCGAGCGGGCGGGCAAGAGCGTGATGCCCCTGGCCTTCTGGTTCCTCTCCATCGCGGGCGGCCTGATGACCCTGGTCTACGGCCTCGTGCGGCGCGAGCCGGTGATCATCTTCGGACAGGCCCTCTCGACCTTCATCTACCTGCGCAACGTCGTCCTGATCCTGCGCGAGCGCCGCGCCGCCCGGGCCGGTGCCCCGGCGCGATGACGCCGCTGCCGCCCTTCCACGACGACCTCGACGCGGCCCGCGCCGAGGTCTGGCGCCTGCTGGAAGACGGGCCGCGCTTGCGCCGCAACGCCTTCCACATGCCGGCGCTGGCCACCGTCGACGCGCGGGGACACCCGCAGGTGCGCACCGTGGTGCTGCGCGCGGCCGACCCGGTGGCCGGAGCCCTGCGCTTCCACTGCGACCGCCGCTCCGACAAGGCGTCCGAGATCGCGGCCTCGGGGATCGCGGCCCTGCACGGCTACGATTCCGACGCGAAGATCCAGATCCGCGCCGCCGGCCCCGCGACGCTCCACACCGACGACGCCCTCGCGGAGGCCGCCTGGGCCGGCGCGATGGCGATGAGCCGGGTCTGCTACGGCGCCGACCCCGCCCCCGGGGCGGTGCTGCCCACGGGCGATGCCTACACCCTGCCGGATGCCGAGGCGGCCGTGACCCTGGGCCGGCCGAACTTCTGCGCCGTGGTGGTCACGCTCGCCCGCCTCGAATTCCTCTACCTCGACCGGCGCGGCCACCGGCGGGCCGCCTGGACGCGGGCCGACGGCTGGCGCGGGGTCTGGCTGGCGCCCTGAGGGCACGCCCCGTCCGGGCGGCCCGGACACGGGCAGGCGGCCCGCCGCCGGTTCGGCCACGGGGACGCGGCCCCGCCGCCGGTTCGGCGCGGGGGAGGGCCAAAGAAACCCGATGCGAAACGGGAGACGCGGGACGCCGCGAGACCACGTTTTCGAAACTGCTATGCCGGTCCCCCGGCGTCCCTCGGCCCGGCCCCCTGCGGGGCCGATCCTTTTCGTCACGGCGTCTTCTCGGCACCGGCGACCCGGCTGGTGGCAGCCCCCCTCCGGACCCCGTCGCCCGTGCGGGCGGCGCAGTCCGGCGGCCGTCTGATCAGGGCGCGAAGCCCCGAACCCGCCTCGTAGTGGGCGGGCCGTCCGCTCTCTCGGTGCGCCTCAGGGGACCGGGTGCAGCCGTGCGGCCTTGCAGCCGTGCGGCCTTCCCGTCCGAGACGCCTTGCGTCGCCGATGCGGCCCGGGGCGATGGCGAAACCGGGCCATCGACGCGGGGCGCCGTCTCCTCCCCCCGAGCCCCCCGACCCGGTCCGCCGGAGGGCCTCCCGTGTGGAAGGCGAGTGCCCGGACGGAACCACAGAATAGGAATATTGTCAAGGTTTTTCGGGGGCGATGCCGGGGCCGCCCGGCTGCTCACAGGGCGGCGCGCAACCGCGAAAACCCCGCGTCGAGATCCGCCTGCAGGTCCGAAAGATCCTCCAGGCCGATGTGGAAGCGCAGGCCCGGTCCGCCGGGATTCCACTGGGTGGCGGTGCGGTAGGCCTTGCAGTCGAACGGGATGACGAGGCTCTCGAAGCCGCCCCAGGAGAAGCCCATCCCGAACAGCTCGAGGCCGTCGAGCATGGCCGCCACGGCCCGCTCCGGGGCGGGCTTCAGGATGACGCCGAACAGGCCCGAGGCGCCGGAGAAGTCGCGCGTCCAGATGGCGTGGCCGGGATCGTCGGGCAGCGCGGGATGGAGCACGCGGGCCACCTCCGGCCGGGCCTGGAGCCACCGCGCCATGGCGAGCCCCTGGGCCCCGTGCTCGCGCAGGCGCAGCGCCATGGTGCGCAGGCCGCGCAGGGCCAGGAACACGTCCTCCGGGCCGGGGCACATGGCGAAGTGCTCGAAGGTCCGGTGCAGGGCCGGCCAGTATCGGGCGTTGGCCGAGGTCAGGCCGAGGAGCAGGTCCGAGCCGCCCGAGAGGTACTTGGTCCCGGCCTCGACCGCGATGTCGACGCCGCGCGCATGGGGCGGGAACAGCAGCGGCGTCGCCCAGGTGTTGTCCATGATCACGGCCGCACCCCGCGCGTGCACGACCGCGGCGATGGCCGGCACGTCCTGCATCTCGAAGCTCTGCGAGCCCGGGGCCTCCACCAGCACGGCCTTCGTGGTGTCGCGCATCAGGTCGGCGATGCCGGTGCCGATCAGCGGATCGTAGTACTCGACCGCGACGCCGAAGCGCTTCAGCACGCCGTCGCAGAAGATGCGCGTCGGCCGGTAGGCGGAATCGCTGACCAGCAGGTGGTCGCCGGCCGAGACCACCGCCATCAGCGCCACCGTCAGGGCGGCGAGGCCCGACGGCGTCAGCACGGTGCCGGCGGCGCCGGCCAGCTCGCTCCAGGCCTGGGTCAGGGACTCGGTGGTCGGCGTCCCCGAGGTGCCGTAATCGAAGCGCCCGCGCCGGTGCTGGAGGTCGTCGTAGGTCGGGAACAGCACGGTCGAGCCGCGATAGATCGGCGTGTTGACGAAGCCGTGCTGGGCGGAGGGGTCGCGGCCCGCATGGACCAGGCGGGTGCTCGCCCCGAAGCGGGCGGGATCGCGGGGAGGGGTGTTCGACATCGGCACCGGTGGGCGAGGGATGGACGTGCCGCGACCGAAGCCCGGCGCGCGCGCCGGCGTCAAGCCGGGGCGCCGCAGGGTCGGAAGCGGAACCGCGCCCCCGTCCCACCCAACCCGTCATTTCGGGCTCGCCCGCGGCGCCCCGGCTTGACGGGGTTGGGTCGGTTGGCCAGGTGCGAGGCCAGGTGTGAGGCCGGCGGCTTGACCCCGGCGCGCGATGCCCTGCAATGCGCGCATGCGATCCCTGCCGATCCCGCTCCTCGCCGCCCTGCTCGCCGCGTCTCCGGCGCTGACCCAGACTGCGGCGCGCGCGCAAGCCGACACCCTCGCCCAGGTGCGGGCCCGCGGGCACCTCGTCTGCGGGGTCAGCGGCGGGGTGGCGGGCTTCAGCATGCCGGACGGGCAGGGGCGCTGGCACGGCCTCGACGTGGATTTCTGCCGGGCGCTCGCCGCGGCCATCTTCGACGATCCCGACGCGGTGCGCTTCATCCCGCAATCCTCGGCCGCGCGCTTCACCGCCCTGCAATCCGGCGAGATCGACGTGCTCGCCCGCAACACGACCTGGACCCTGTCGCGCGACACCGCCGCGATGAATTTTCCGGTGATCACCTTCTTCGACGGGCAGGGATTCCTGGTCCGGAAATCCCTGGCCATCACCGCCGTCAAGCAGCTCGACCGGGCCACGATCTGCCTGCAGCAGGGCACCACCACGGAGCTCAACACCGCCGACTGGTTCCGCACGCGGGGCCTGAGCTACCAGGTCGTCACCTTCGCCAACAGCGAGCAGACCCTCGGCGCCTACGAATCCGGCCGCTGCGACGCCTACTCCACGGACAAGTCCTCCCTCTACGGCGAGCGCCTGAAGACCGCGCACCCGGAGGCGCACGTCATCCTGGAGGAGGCGATCTCGAAGGAGCCCTTCGCGCCCGGCGTGCGCCAGGGCGACGATGCCTGGCGCGACCTCGTCGCCTGGACCCACTACGCCATGATCGACGCGGAGGAGGCCGGGATCAGCCAGGCCAATGTCGACCGGCTCCGGGGCGAGACCCTGAGCCCGGACGTCAAGCGCATCCTCGGCCTCGAGGGCCGGTACGGCCAGGGCCTCGGGCTGACCGGCGACTGGGCCTACCGGATCGTCCATCATGTGGGCAATTACGGCGACGTCTTCGCCCGCAACCTCGGCGACGGCACGCCCCTGAAGATTCCCCGCGGGCTGAACGCCCTCTGGACCAACGGGGGCCTGCACTACGGGCCGCCGATCCGGTGAGGGCCGGTCCGCCCAGGCCCGGATCGGCACCGAGATCCGCGCGCGGCCTCGCGCTCCAGGCCCTCGCGCTCCAGGTCCTCGTCGCGCTCGCCCTCGCCGGGCTGGCCTGTCTCGCCGTCACCAACGCATCCGAAAAACTCGCGCGCCAGGGCATCACCGCCGGCTTCGGCTTCCTCGCGCGGGCCGCCGGGTTCGACATCGGCCAGCGGCTGATCCCCTACGCGGCCGCGACCTCGACCTACCTCGACGCGTTCTGGGTCGGGCTCCTCAACACGCTGCTGGTCTCGGGCCTCGCCATCGGGCTCGCCACGCTCATCGGCTTCGCGGTCGGCATCGCCCGGCTCTCGCCGAACTGGCTTCTCCGGACCCTGGCGGCCACGTATGTCGAGGCCCTGCGCAACCTGCCGCTGCTGCTCCAGCTCCTGGTCTGGTACGTGGCCGTGCGGGTGATGCTGCCCGAGGCCCGCGACCCGGCGGCCTGGGGCGGGGCCTATCTCAGCCAGCGCGGGCTGGTCCTGCCGCGCCCGGAGTTTGTCGGAGCCGCCTGGCTCGTGCCCGCCGCCTTCGTGGCGGGGCTCGTCGGGGCGCGGGCCTGGATGCGCCGGAGGGCCCGGCGCGACGCGGCCGGGGCCGAACCCGGCCCGGTCGCGGCCCCGGTCCTCGCCCTCGGCCTGCCGGCTCTGGCCCTCGTGCTCGGCCTGCCGGCCCTGGCCTGGATCGGGCTCGGCCTCGCCGGCCATCCGGTCGGGATCGCCTGGCCGTCCCCCGGCCCCTTCGGACCCGAGGGCGGGCTCGGAATCCTGCCGGAATTCGCCGCGCTGCTCCTCGGATTGTCCACCTACACGGCCGCCTTCATCGCCGAGATCGTGCGCGCCGGCCTCAACAGCGTGGCCCGGGGGCAGGGGGAGGCGGCGGCGGCCCTGGGCTTGAGCCGGGCCAAGACCCTGCGCCTCGTCACCATCCCGCAGGCCATGCGGGTGATCGTGCCGCCGCTGACCAGCCAGTACCTCAACGTGACGAAGAACTCGTCCCTGGCGGTGCTGATCGGCTATCCCGACCTCGTCCACGTCTTCATGGGCACGGTGCTCAACCAGACCAACCAGGCCGTGGAGGTCGTGGCGATCACCATGGCGGTCTACCTGACCCTGAGCCTGGGCCTCGCCGCTCTGATGAACGCCTACAACCGCCGCGCGGCGCCGGTGACGCGATGAGGCGGATCTCCCCGTGAGAATCGTGCCATGAGAACCGTGTCATGACGATCGTGCGCGAGACCCTCCTGCCCCCGGCCCCGCCGCCGCGCCGGACCGGCGGCCCCGTCGGCTGGCTCCGGACGAACCTGTTCTCGGGGCCGGGCAACACCCTGACCACCCTGGTGATCCTGGCCGGGCTGGCGCTCCTGCTGCCGCCGGTGTTCCGCTTCCTCGTCACCGACGCGGTCTGGAGCGGGGGGTCGGGCGAGGCCTGCCGCCCGGAGGTCGCCGGGCGCCCGGTCGGCGCCTGCTGGGCCTTCATCGGGGCCAAGATCAACTACCTCGTCTACGGCTCCTACCCGGCGGCCGAGCGCTGGCGCCCGAACCTGTTCTTCGGCCTCGTGGCGCTCAGCGCGGTCTGGATGCTGTGGCTCGACGCGCCGCGCCGCGGCCTCGGGGCGGTGTTCGTCTTCCTGGTCGGCCCGCTCCTGTCCTACGGGCTGCTCGCGGGGACCCCTGTCCTCGCCCTCGCCCCCGTGGCCACCAGCCTGTGGGGCGGCATCCTGGTGACCCTGGTGGTCTCGCTGGTGGGCATCGTCGCCGCCCTGCCGCTGGGCATCCTGCTGGCCCTCGGGCGGCGCTCCGACCTGCCGGTGCTGCGCTATGCCTGCATCGGCTTCATCGAGTTCTGGCGCGGGGTGCCGCTGATCACCGTGCTGTTCATGGCCAACGTGATGCTGCCGCTGTTCCTGCCCGGGGACCTGACCGTGGACCGGCTGGTGCGCCCGCTCGTCGGCATCGCGCTGTTCGCCTCCGCCTACATGGCCGAGGTGGTGCGCGGCGGCCTGCAGGCGATCCCCGCGGGGCAGGGGCGGGCGGCCCTGGCGCTCGGCCTCACCCGGGTCCAGGCCCTGCGCCTCGTGATCCTGCCCCAGGCCCTCAAGGTGGTGGTGCCCGGCATCGTCAACACGCTGATCGGCCTGTTCAAGGACACCACCCTGGTCTCCATCGTGGGCATCGCCGACTTCATCCGGGTGCTGGAGGCCGCCCGCGCCGATCCGCGCTGGTCGGCACCGACCATTCCCGCCACCGCCTACGCCTTCGCGGCCCTGTTCTACCTCGCGGTCTGCTTTTCCATGGCGCGCTACGCCGCCTTCATCGAGCGGCGGCTGGCCGCCGGCGAGGGGGGCCGGTCGTGATGGACGGCCCCGCGACCCCTGATCTCAAGACCCCCGCCGTCGAGTTCCGCGGCGTGAACAAATGGTTCGGCACCGCCCACGTCCTGCGCGAGGTTTCCCTCACGGTGGCGAAATCCGAGCGGCTCGTGATCTGCGGCCCCTCGGGCTCGGGCAAGTCGACCCTGATCCGCTGCGTCAACGGCCTCGAGGCCTACCAAGGCGGCACGATCCGGGTCGCGGGCCACGACCTCACCCCGGCCCGCCTCCCGGCGGTGCGGCGCGCCGTCGGCATGGTGTTCCAGCACTTCAATCTGTTCGCCCACCTCACCGTGCTGGAGAACTGCACCCTGGCGCCGATCCACGGGCGCGGCATCGGGCGCCGGGCCGCCGAGGCCCGGGCGCGGGACGAACTCGAACGCCTCGCCGTCGCGGATCTGGCGGACCGCATGCCCGGCCAGCTCTCCGGCGGCCAGCAGCAGCGGGTGGCCATCGCCCGCGCCCTCTGCCTCGACCCGGCGGTGATGCTGTTCGACGAGCCGACCTCGGCCCTCGATCCCGAGATGGTGCAGGAGGTGCTCGACGCCCTGACGGATCTCGCGGCCCGCGGCATGACCCTGCTCTGCGTCACCCACGAGATGGGCTTCGCCCGTCGGGTCGCCGACCGGGTGGTGTTCATGGACGCGGGCCAGATCGTCGAGGTCGCGCCGCCCGAGGCCTTCTTCGACCGCCCCGAGCATCCCCGCACCCGGGGATTTCTCGCACGTCTTCTCTGAGGGATGGGAGGCTCTCTCTCTCAAATCCTCGTCGCAAGGGCCACGAGGGGATTTCAGGGCGAGCGATGTCCGAGGATGGGAAGAAGGCCCCATGTCAGGGACGAGTGTCTTGGACGCGTGTCATGGACGGGCTGCAACCTGCAACGGTCTGCAGGGGCTCGGACGGCCGCAAGGCGTATTTACAAATGAGAGTTGCAATCGTAGGCGTCCATCATCATCCGCATCGTCTGGGACGATCACGGGGATGGAACTGTCGACGAAGCTGATGGACCGGAAGGCCCGAGAGGCTGCGGACCTGCAGCTTTTCGTCCAGCGCTACGGCCGCAAGGCCCGATCCCGGCTCGATTCGAACGATCGCACCTACGACCGTCGGGTTGAGAAGCGCGTCAAGCGGATGAAGGCGGAACAGTTGGATGCGCTCCTTCGAAATGGCGGAGACGCGTGATCGCCCGGCATCGGCCTGCGCGGAGTTGTGCCGGCGCAGGACCGTTCGCGAGACCGGACGCTCCGGTTCGTTAACGCCGATCCGCTAAATCCATCCCGGTACTCGCGTATCCGGGAAGCCCGTCCCTTGCGTATCCTGCGGAACATCGTCGTCGGCAGCGTCTTCGGCAGCAGTGCCCTGGTCATCGCCTTCGCCTGCGTCGACCGGCTCGACCACCCGGCCCCCAAGGCCTCCACCGCCTCCGCGCCGGTGGCCGCCCTCACCCGGATCCGCCCGCCCGAGCCCACCGTGACGGGCGCGCTCCCGGCCGAGTCCGGACCCTCGATCGGCGACATCCTCGGGCGCGACGCCGTCGCCCGCCAGACGGTCACCCGGCCCCCCGTGCCCAAGGCCTCCACCACGCGCGAGACCCCCGCCCGCGAGGCGGCGGGCCGGGCCCCGGCCAAGCCCGTGGCCCGGGTCGCCGCCGCGCCGGCCCCGAAGCCGGTGAAGAAGGCCGCCGAGGGCTTCGACACCGAGCGCCTGAACGCCCTGATGCGCGGCGACCCCGCCGTCACCCTCGCGCGCACCCGCTGAGCGCGCCGGGCGCCCCCGCCATGCGCCATCCCGCACGGGCGGGTCCCTGAACGCCTGCTATAAGCCGCGCCCGGTCCCCCCGCGGGCCGCGGCGAGGCGGCCGGCAAAGGGCCGGCGGCAAGGGGAGGCGGCCTTTGGGTCTGATCTACGCGCTCGGCGCCTATCTGAGCTGGGGCCTCGTGGTCCCGGTGCATTTCCGCCTGCTCGACGCCGTGCCGGCCCCCAGCATCCTGGCCCACCGCATCGTCTGGTCGAGCCTGCTCGTCGCCGGCCTGCTCGTGGCCCTGCGCCGCCGGATCCGGAACCCCTTCCCCCTGGTGCGCCGCCACGGGCTCCTCGTCCTGTCGGCCGGGCTGATCGGCGTGAACTGGCTCCTCTACCTCCGGGCCGTGCAGTCCGGGCACATGCTCGACGCGAGTCTCGGCTACTTCATCAACCCGCTGATGAGCGTGGCCTTGGGCGCCGTGGTGCTGGGCGAGCGCCTGCGGCCGGTCCAGGCCGCGGCGGTGGCGCTGGCCGCCGGCGCCGTGCTCCTGGCCGTCGCCCTGGCGGGCAGCCTGCCCTGGGTCTCGCTCGCGCTGGCCGGCAGCTTCTCGCTCTACGGGCTCGCCCGCAAGGTCGTCGGCGTCGACGCCATGGTGGGCTTCGCCGCCGAGACGCTGGTGCTCCTGCCGGTGGCGCTGATCTACCTCACGGCCTTCGCGCCGCCGGTGATCCAGGGCGACCCGGTGCGGGCCGGCCTCCTGCTGCTCACCGGGGCCACCACGGCGCTGCCGCTGATCTGGTTCGCGGCGGCGGCCGAGCGGCTCACCCTCGCGACGCTCGGGCTGATGCAGTACCTCGCGCCCTCCTGCCTCCTCGTCCTCAGCACCCTCGTCTACGGCGAGCGGCTGGAGCCCCACCGCGCGGTGCTGTTCGGGCTGATCTGGCTGGCGCTGGCGATCTACGCCGCCGACGCCTATCGCGCCGCCCGGCAGGCGCGGGCCGGCTGAAGAGGGCGCCGAAAAGGACGCCGAAGCGGGCGCCGAAGCGGCGGCGTCGCACCGGGGGCGGTCGCGGCGGTCACGCCCGGATGAGGCCGGGGAGCCCCGCCAGGGACGCCGCGAGCGCATCGACCAGCATGCGAACGCGCGTGATGCGCGTGCGACCGGGCACCATCAGAAGGGAGAGGGGCACGGGTTCGGGGGTGACGTCCGGCAGGATCTGTTCGAGGGTCCCGTCCGCCAGCAGGTCGTCGACGAGCCAGAGATGCGCGACCGCGATGCCCCGCCCCCGCGCCAGGGCCTCGCGGGCCGCCAAGCCGTGATCGACCCGCAGGCGTCCGTCGAAGGGGACGCGGACCTCTGCGCCGTCCGGCCCGCGCAGGGGGACGATCGCACTCCCGGCGACGTTGCTCATGCGGATCGCGGCGTGGCCCGCGAGGTCGGCGAGCGTCCGCGGCCTGCCCCGCTCGGCGAGATAGGCCCGGGAGGCCACCAGGATGCGGCGTGACTGGCCGAGGGTCCGGCCCTGCAGCGTGCTGTCGGCGAGGGGGCCGAGCCGGATCGCCACGTCGACCGCCTCCTGCACGAGGTCGATGCGGGTGTCGGAGAGGCTGAGGTCGACCACGATCCCCGGGTGGCGATCCTGGATGGCGAAGACCATCCCGCAGACGTGCCGGATTCCCAGGGCCGCGGTGCAGGACACCCGGATCGTGCCCGTCAGGCCGCCGCCGGCGCTCCGGGCCCCGTCCGTCGCCTCGTCCACCAGCCGCAGGATGGTGCGGGCCTCTTCGTGGTAGCGCCGGCCCTCGTCGGTGAGGGTGACGCGCCGGGTGGTCCGGTTGAGGAGCGTGACCCCGAGCACGCTTTCGAGGTCCGCCACGTGGCGCGAGACGGTCGATTGTCCCACGCGCTGCTCGCGCGCCACCGCGGACAGGCTGCCGCGCTCCGCCACGCGCACGAAGCTGCGCATGCGCTCCAGGGTGACGCCCGATCGATCCATTGCGCGGCATGATCCTATCCGTTTCCGTCAGCTACCGGATGGATCGCGCCGCGCCTAGCCTCGTGCCTCCCTCCTCCGGTGAGCCGCAAGCATGAAGATCCTCGTCGTCTCCGCCCATCCCGACGCCGCATCCCTGACCAACGCCCTGCGCGCCGTGGCGGTGGCCGCACTCCTGGCCGAGGGGCACGAGGTCCGCGTGACCGACCTCTACGCCATCAACTGGAAATCCGCGGTCGACTGGCGCGATTTCCCCGCCCTCCCGGCGTCCGAGCGCCTGCGGGTGCCCGCGGCCTCCGGCGCGGCGTTCGCCGGCGGGCGCCTCACGCAGGACGTGGTCGCCGCACAGGCCGACCTGCTCTGGGCCGATGCCCTGATCCTGGCGTTTCCGCTCTGGTGGTTCTCCATGCCGGCGATCCTGAAAGGCTGGATCGACCGGGTCTACACGTTCGGCTTCGCCTACGGCGTCGGCGAGCACAGCGAGACACGCTGGGGGGATCGCTACGGAGAGGGCACGCTCGCCGGCAAGCGCGCGATGCTCGTGGTCACGGCCGGAGGCTGGCCGTCGCATTACGGCCCGCGCGGGATCAACGGGCCGATCGACGACCTGCTCTTCCCCATCCAGCACGGCGTGCTGTTCTATCCGGGCTACGACGTGCTGCCGCCGTTCGTCGTGTACCGGGCGGACCGGATGGACGCGGCCACGTTCGACCGGACCGCCGCGGCCCTGGAGGACCGGATGCGGACCCTGTTCGCGATCCCGGCGATTCCGTTCCGGCGCCAGAACGGCGGGGATTACACGATGCCCGCGATGGAGCTACGCTCCGAGGCGGCCGGACCGGCTGCGACCGGCTTCGACGCCCACCGCGCGGCGGCGCCCGAGGCGGAGGGTTCGATCCGCGGATCGCGAGGGACATCCTCCGGGGAGGCGCCGTGCTGACCAACCGCATCACCGACATCGCCGGCCTTCGGGTCGGCCACGCCACCGATCTGCGGCGCGCCAGCGGCGTCACCGCGCTCCTGTTCGACGAACCCGTGGTGGCGGGCGTCGACGTGCGCGGCGGCGGGCCCGGCACCCGCGAGACCGACCTCCTCGACCCCGAGCGCAGCGTGGAGCGCATCGACGCCCTGGTGCTCTCCGGCGGCTCGGCCTTCGGCCTCGACGCCGCCGCCGGCGTCGCCGCCCACCTGGCCGAGACCGGGCGCGGCTTTCCCGTCGGCCCGGCCCGGGTCCCGATCGTGCCGGCCGCGATCCTGTTCGATCTCCTCAACGGCGGCGACAAGGCCTGGGGCCGGTTCTCGCCCTATCGCGACCTCGGCTACGCCGCTGCGGTGGCGGCGACGCGCGACGTCGCCCTCGGCTCCGTCGGCGCCGGCACAGGGGCGGCCACCGCCAACCTGAAGGGCGGGATCGGCTCGGCCTCGGCGGCGGTCGCGGGCTTGGGCATCCGCGTCGGCGCCCTGGTGGCGGTGAACGCCTTCGGCCGGGCGACGGTGGGGGCGGGGCCGCATTTCTGGGCCGGCCCCTACGAGGTCGGCGCCGAGTTCGGCGGCCTCGGGCTCCCCGCCGCGATGCCGGCCGACGCCTTCGACTGGCCGCGCAAGGCCCTGTCCGGGGCCGGGGCCAGCACCACCCTGGCGGTGGTCGCCACCGACGCCGTCCTCACCAAGGCGCAGGCGCGCCGCCTCGCCGTGATGGCCCAGGACGGCCTCGCCCGGGCGATCCAGCCGGTCCACACGCCGCTCGACGGCGACGCCGTCTTCGCCGTGGCCACCGGCCGGGTTCCCCTCGCCGACCCGGTCATCGACCTGGCGCGGATCGGCGACGCGGCGGCGCGCACCCTCGCCCGCGCGGTGGCGATCGGGGTGCATCGCGCCACGGTCCCGCCCGGATGGGCCGGGCCACCGGCCTGGGTCGACCGCTTCGACGGGTGACGACCGGACGGCTCCGGCGCCGGCCGCGTTCGGACGGTTTCAGGGTGGGCCGCGTTCGGACGGCTTCAGGATGGGCCGCGTTCGGACGGTTTCAGGATGGGCCGAGTTCGGCCTTGGCGTCCGCGATGAGGCCGGCGAGGCCCGCATCGACCTCGGCGCCGAGCATCCTGCGCTCGGCCTCCGTCAGGTCGGCGGCCCAGCCGCGCTGGCCGAAGCCCTCCGCGCACTTGGCCCGCTCGGCCGCGAGATAGGCCTCGGTCTCGGCCGGCTGGGTGCGCATGGCCTGGACGAGGCCGAACCAGGCCGCGCGCTCCACCACCGCGAGGCGGGCCCGCAGGCGGATCATCACCGCGCGCTCGGGGCTGACATCGTCCATCGGCTGCTCCGCTCCGGCCGGCTCAGCGCCGCGGTTCGCAGCGCGTCTTCACGTAGGTGTTCTCCGCGCTGCCGCGCCCGGCACTGGCGGCGAGCACCGGTCCCTGCACCAGGCATTCCTGCAGGGTGTGGGCCGGACCGGTGATGATGTCGAGGGCCGTCTCGCGGGAGCAATCCGGAGCCTGGACGGTGGAGGCGCAGACGAGGGCGACGACGAGGATCGGGTTCATGCCCGGAGTAACTGGGTCGGGGCTCCCGTGCGGCAAGGGCCTCTCCCGCATTCGTGTGCAACTTAGTGCCGGTTGGTGCCGGCCCGCCGCAGCGCGTCCTCGGCCGATCGCCGGGCCGCCGGGGCCCGTCCTCGGCCGATCATAGCCGATCATGGCCAATCAGGCTTGGACAGGCCGATGTTTCCCGTTTGTTCGTGCGTCCATCCGGACACCTGCCGCCGGATAAGGAAATGAACCTAGGACAAAACACACAGGCACAAAAGCCTAGGACAGAATACAGGGGTCCACCGCGGCACCTCGAACGAAAGAAGAACACATCGCGACCGGCCGGCGCCCTCGCCCCCGGGGTGCGGCCCCTGGCCTGTGGATGCCGGCGGCGCGGGCCGGACCCGCCGGCGGACGCGCGTGTTAAGACCTTCGTGCGAGAGCTGAGGGCGCGCCGGGGAACCAGCCCCGGGGCGAGAGCCGGAGCAGGCATGACGGTCGGCATCGAGATGGGTCTGAGCATGGGGCCGGGGGCTGAGCCCGCGCGCCTCGACCTCGAGGAGCTCCTGGCCACGCGTCTCCTGGTCCAGGGCAATTCGGGCTCGGGCAAGTCGCACCTGCTGCGGCGCCTGCTGGAGCAGAGCGCGGGCGCGGTGCAGCAGGTGGTGATCGACCCCGAGGGCGACTTCGTCACCCTGGCCGAGGCCTACGGCCACGTGGTGGTGGACGGGGCCCACGGGGAGGCCGACCTCCAGGCCATCGCCGCGCGGGTGCGGGCGCACCGGGTCTCGGTGGTGCTCACCCTGGAGAGCCTCGACATGGAGGCGCAGATGCGCGCCGCGGCCGCCTTCCTGGGCGGGCTGTTCGAGGCCGAGCGCACCCACTGGCACCCCGCCCTCATCGTGGTCGACGAGGCGCAGATCTTCGCCCCGGCGGCGGCGGGCGACGTCTCGGACGAGGCCCGCAAGGCCTCGCTCGGCGCCATGACCAACCTGATGTGCCGGGGCCGCAAGCGGGGCTTGGCCGGCATCATCGCGACGCAGCGCCTCGCCAAGCTCGCCAAGAACGTGGCGGCCGAGGCCACCAACTTCCTGATGGGCCGCACCTTCCTCGACATCGACATGGCCCGTGCCGCCGACCTCCTGGGCCTCGACCGGCGCGGCGCCGAGCGCTTTCGCGACCTGTCGCGGGGCGAGTTCGTCGCCCTCGGCCCGGCCCTGAGCCGGCGGCCCCTGGCGCTGCGCATCGGTCCGGTGACGACCTCGGCGCGCTCGGGCTCGCCCAAGCTGGTGCCGCTGCCCGCCCCGGCGGATGCGGACCTGCGCGCCCTCATCCTCACCCGCTCGCCCGACGAGCCGGCGCAGGCCTGGGCGCCGGCGCCGCGCACCCCGCCGGCGCCGCGGGCCACGCCGGCCGACCTCATGCGCGAGCTCAGCGCCTACCGGCCCGAGCCGGTGGAGGCGCCCACGCCCCTCAGCGAGGAGGAGATCCGGGCCGGGCTCGACACGGTCCTGCGGGGCATCGCCGCCGACCCCGATGCCGGCGGCCAGCCGGTGGCGGTGGTCTACCAGGACTTCCTCGTGCGCTGCCGCATGCGCGGCCTCGACGGCGAGGCGATCAGCCTGGCCGCCTTCCGCCGCCGCCTCGGCGTCGCCCGCGCCGGGTTCGACGGGGCCGACGTCGCCCCGGACGAGGCGGACGGGCGCTGGGAGGAGGCGCAAGGGGTCGCCGCCACCCTGCCGGACGAGGTCCAGGGCCTGTTCCTGCTCCTCGCCCGGGCGGCGCTCGCCGGCGAGCCCTGCCCCGGCGACGAGGCCCTGGCGCGGGCGATCGGCAGCCGCTCGCCCGGCCGGGCCCGGCGCCTGCTCGCCTACGTGGAGACCCGCGGCACCATCGTCTGCCGCATGGATTACCGCGGCAACCGCATCGTCGCCCTGCCGGCCCTGGCCTGCGAGACCGGACCCGGCGACCCCAAGGCACCGTTGGAGGCGAAGCCCGGCACCGCGTCCCCGCCGGCCGACCCAGAATCCGGCCTGCCCGGGCTGTTCGCAGCCGAGTAGGCCCGCTGACGGCCTCCGTTGGCCCGATCCGCGTGATCCCCTGGGGGAGGGCGGATCGGGGCCGGTCTCGTTTCGCGCCGGTTGACCCCGCGCCGTGTTGCCGATCCGGGTCCCGGGGCTCCGGCGGGCTCACCCAGGCGCGGCGTGCCCGGGACCGGGGCTGACAGGATGCCTCAGCGCTTCGTGGCGGCTTCGTAGTATTTCGGCTCGAACAGGCCCTCCAGGGGCACGTCCTTGTCGAGGGTGCCGATGGAGACCTGGTAGGCCTGCATCGCCTTCGTCGCCGCGATGATCTGGCGCGGATCGGCGGTGAACCGGGCGGCCGGCGAGGTCAGCGCCTTGGTGATGGTCGCGGTGTCGGTGATGCCCTTGCCGAGGGCCGCCTCCACGGGCTTGGCCGCGCGGGCCGGGTCGCTCTTCAGGAGCTCGGTGGCGCGCATCACGGCCGTCACCAGGCCCTCCACGGCGGCGGGGTTCTTGTCGGCGAAGGCGCCGAACACGCCCACCACGGTGCCCGGCTGGTCGGGGAACATCTCGCCCCCGGTGGCGATCAGCTTGATGGCGGGATTGCGCATCTGCACGATGGTGAGCGCCGGCTCGCGGATCGAGGCGCCGTCGACGGCCCCGGCCAGCATCGCCTGCTGGGTCGCGTCGATGCCCATCGCCACCACCTCGGCATTGGCCTTGTCGGCCTTGGCCACCTGCCAGAGCCAGTGCTGCAGGGTGGTGTTGGGCACCGAGCCCGCCGGCTGGGTGGCGAGGCGGGCGGCCTTGCCCTCCTTGGCCCGGAACTTCGCGAAGGCCTCCGCCTTGTCGGCGCCGTCGGCGAAGTAGGGGGCGAGCTTCGGGCCCGCCACGAACACCATCTCCTCGATGGCGGTGGCGGCCACCACCCGCACGTCGATGCCCTTGGTGCGGGCCACGGCCAGCGGCGCGACGCCCGCGACGTAGACGTCGATGGTGCCGGAGGCCAGGGCCTGGATCATGTTCGGGCCGGATTCGAAGGTGGTGAAGGTGGGGGCGAGGCCCGCCTCCTTGAGCCAGCCCTCGCCGTTGGCCACGAAGACCGGCGCCGCGCCGATCACCGGGATGACGCCGATGCGGACCGGGACCGGGGCGGCGGTCTGCGCCGCGGACGGTCCGGCGGCGAGGAGACCCGCGCAGGCGGCGAGGGTGGCGGCGAAGGTGGCAGTCCGGCGGGTCAGGCGCATCGGGTGGTTCCGGTCAGGGGCAGGCCGAACCCGGGCCCGCACGCGGCGGGACGGCGTGCGGCGGGGCCGGGGACGAGGATGCCGCGCAGTGGCACGCACGGGACCGCAGCGCAAGAATCCGCTCCGGTCTCGGCGTCCCGCCCCGGATGTTTAGGGTTTTCATCTCTCCGTGCCGTGTAAGGGAGAAGCGGAATCTCCCGCCGGCGAAGAACCGGAGCACGGACCGGCACGGTCGGGAACCCACCGGATTCGGACGGGCCGTCCGGTGATCTGTCTCGTTACGGGAACGCGGCCGGACGCCTGTCGTTGTCACCCCGTCGCGGCACCGGCCGCCGACGTGAGATTGAGGGAAACCCCGTTATGAGCCTCCTCGGCAGCATCGTCAGCAAGATCCTCCACCCCTTCGGCGGCGGCGACGCGCAGGCCAAGCCGTCCGAGGCGAACGCACAGCCCTCCGCCGGCGGCTCGGATGCCCCCGCCTCGACCCCCACCAGCACCGGCGCCCCGGCCGGCGGTCCCGTCGACGTCGAGCAGGTCCTCAACGGCATGGCGGCGAAGAATTCGCAGTCCCTGAACTGGCGCACCTCGATCGTCGACCTGATGAAGCTCCTCGATCTCGATTCGAGCCTCACCGCCCGCAAGCAGCTCGCCGACGAGCTGCACTACACCGGCGACAAGGAGGACTCGGCCACGATGAACGTCTGGCTGCACAAGCAGGTCATCAAGAAGCTCGAGGAGAACGGCGGCAAGGTGCCGGCCGATCTCAAGGATTGATTCCTGATCAAAGGTTCGGCTTGGCCTGATTTCGGCTTGGCCTGATTCAGGGTGACGCCCGAGGGGGCAGGGGACATCGTCCTCTGCCCTTTTCGTTTGACCTGCGGTTCCCGGCCCTCGGCCGCGGCGCAGACGGAGCCGTCGCCCCCCGCTGCGCCGCCGGGGCGCGCGACGACGACCCGGGAAGACGGCGCGCAACGACGAGCCGGGAGCCCGCCTCAGCCCTCCAGCCGCTGCCCCAGGCGTCCGGCGAGATCCTGGATGAACTGGAACGCGGTGCGGCCCGAGCGGGAGCCGCGGGTGGTCGCCCATTCGAGGGCCTCGGCCCGGACGCTTTCGGGATCGGCCCGGAGGCCGTGCCGCGCCACGTAGGCGCGGATCATCGCCAGGTACTCGTCCTGGCTGCACTTGTGGAAGCCGAGCCAGAGGCCGAAGCGGTCCGAGAGCGAGACCTTCTCCTCCACCGCCTCGCCCGGATTGATCGCCGTGGAGCGCTCGTTCTCCACCATGTCCCGGGCCAGCAGGTGGCGCCGGTTCGAGGTGGCGTAGAACAGCACGTTCTCGGGGCGTCCCTCGATGCCGCCGTCCAGCGCCGTCTTCAGGGACTTGTACGAGGTGTCGTCGCCGTCGAAGGAGAGGTCGTCGCAGAAGACGATCCAGCGATGGGCGTCGCCCCGCAGCGTCGCCATCAGGTCGGGCAGCGCCTCGATGTCCTCGCGGTGGATCTCCACCAGCTTCAGGGGGAGGGCGCCGGGCGCCCGCGCGGCATTGATCTCGGCCTGCGCCGCCTTGACCAGCGAGGACTTGCCCATGCCGCGCGCGCCCCAGAGGAGCGCGTTGTTGGCCGGCAGGCCGTCGGCGAAGCGCTGGGTGTTCTCCACCAGGGTGTCGCGGGCCCGGTCGATGCCGGTGAGCAGGCCGATCGCCACCCGGTTGACCTTAGCCACCGGGATCAGCCGGCGCTCCGGTCCCCACAGGAAGGCGTCCGCGGCCGTCAGGTCGACGGGCGCGCGGGAGGCGGGGGCGGCGCGCTCCAGGGCGGCGGCGATCCGCTCCAGCACCGGCAGGAACGCCGCAAGGGCGGAGGAGTCGGCGGGGGGCGTGGCGGTCATGGACGGTTCC
This sequence comes from Methylobacterium sp. AC690, assembly GCF_979256535.1. Taxonomy (NCBI): domain Bacteria; kingdom Pseudomonadati; phylum Pseudomonadota; class Alphaproteobacteria; order Hyphomicrobiales; family Methylobacteriaceae; genus Methylobacterium; species Methylobacterium sp. AC690. The sequence continues at coordinate 51,718 of NZ_CEEDOX010000010.1, forward strand.
TCGAAACGCGGGGTCGAGCGATGGGGCCGTGGCGACGGGTGCCGTGCTTTACGGTGCCGGCGCGCCGCGATGAACCCGATAAATCGCGTCGCGGCCGGCGATTTGCGGCCCGCTGACCCATTCGCCTCACCCGGGCGGCGTTGCTTTCACTTAGGCCCTGGCTATAGTCCGCGCGCTTTTTGGCAAGCCCGGACGCCCCCTCGACCGAGGGTCTGGCGGCGCGGGCCTTATCCTCGAGGAGTCACCCGCTTGATCACCCCCGCCTTCGCGCAAGGGGCCACCTCGGCCGCTGGCGGAGCGGACATCGCCTTGCAGGTGGTGCCGTTCGTCCTCATCTTCGTGATCATGTACTTCCTGATCCTGCGCCCGCAGCAGCGCCGCGTGAAGGAGCATCAGAACATGGTCAAGAACGTCCGCCGCGACGACACCGTCGTCACCACCGGCGGCATCGTCGGCCGTGTCACCAAGGTCGCCGACGAGGCCTCGGAGATCGAGGTCGAGATCGCGCCCAACGTCCGCGTCAAGGTCGTGCGCGCGATGATCTCGGAAGTCCGCGTCAAGGGCGCGCCGGTCAAGGCCGCCTGACGCAAGGCCGCCTGACGGCAGCCACCCGGTCATACGGGTGGGGATTGCGGGCGGGGATTGCGGGCGGGGCACAAGGGCCCGCATCGCCCCTGAGAACACGGACACAGGACGGACCCGGCGGATGCTGCGCTTCTCGAGAACCAAGATCGTCACGACGCTGGCCGTCATCCTGATCGGCCTCAGCCTCGCCGTGCCGAGCTTCTTCTCGGCCGAGCAGCGCGCCGGCTTCATGGCCTCGCTCCCGAGCTGGTTCCCGAGCTGGATCGTGCCCCAGCGCGCCATCGTGCTGGGCCTCGACCTCCAGGGCGGCTCGCAGCTCCTCCTCGAGGTCGACCAGAACGACCTCGCCAAGTCCCTGACGACGGCCCTGCGCGACGATGTCCGCCGGGTCCTGCGCGAGGCCGGCGGCGTGACCCCGGAGGGCGGCATCCAGATCATCCCGCGCGGCGTCCAGCTCCGGATCGCGAACGAGGCCGCCCGCGCCAAGGTGCTGCCGAAGCTGCGCGAGCTCTCGCAGCCGATCTCCAACGCCCTGGTGAGCCAGGGCGGCGGCCAGACCCTCAACATCACCGAGAAGCCCGAGGGCGTGATCCAGATCACCCTGACGGATGCGGGCCTGACCGACCGGACGCGCCGGGCCGTGACCCAGGCCATCGAGGTCATCCGGCGCCGCATCGATTTCGGCGGCACCAAGGAGCCCTCGATCCAGCAGCAGGGCGCCGACCGCATCCTGGTCCAGGTCCCCGGCCTCCAGGATCCGCAGAAGCTGGAGGACCAGCTCGGCAAGACGGCCAAGCTCGAGTTCCGGATGCTGGCGGATTCGCCCTCCGGCGACGTCGACCTGCTGCCCTCCAAGGACGAGAAGGGCGCCCGCGTCCCCGTCGAGCGCCGCGTGATGGCCTCCGGCGCCGACCTCACCGACGCCCAGCCGGCCTTCGACCATCAGACCCAGGAGCCGATGGTCAGCTTCAAGTTCAACCTGAAGGGCGCCCAGAGCTTCGGCCAGGCGACCTCGGAGAATGTCGGCCGCCGCATGGCCATCGTCCTCGACAACGAGGTGGTCTCGGCGCCCCGCATCAACACGCCGATCACCGGCGGCTCCGGCCAGATCACCGGCAACTTCACCGTGGCCCAGGCCAACGAGCTCTCGATCCTGCTGCGGGCCGGCGCGCTGCCGGCCAAGCTCACCGTGGTGGAGCGCCGCGTCGTCGGCCCCGGCCTCGGCAGCGACTCGATCCAGGCCGGCAAGTACGCCACCCTGGTGGCCGGCGCCCTGGTCATCGCCTTCATGTTCGCCACCTACGGGGTGTTCGGCTTCTTCGCCAACATCGCCCTCATCGTGCACGTGGGCCTCATCCTCGGCCTGATGTCGGTGCTGGAGGCGACCATGACCCTGCCGGGCATCGCCGGCATCGTGCTCACCATCGGCACGGCGGTGGATTCCAACGTGCTGATCTACGAGCGCGTGCGCGAGGAGGTCCGGGCCGGGCGCTCCATCGTGTCGGCGCTCCAGGCCGGCTTCGACAAGGCCTTCGCCACCATCATCGATTCGAACTCGACCATGGCGATCGCCGCCCTGATCCTGTTCTTCCTCGGCTCCGGCCCCGTGAAGGGCTTCGCCGTGGTCTTCATCCTCGGCATTCTCACGACGGTCATCACCGCCGTGACCCTGACCCGGATGATGATCGCCCTGTGGTACAACATGGCGCGGCCCAAGACCCTGCCGTTCTGATCCCGGCCCTGCCGCCTCCCGGGGACGGACACGGCTTTCCCGGCCGACGTCCCGGACAAGAGTTTCGAGACCGATCATGCGCCTGCTCCGCCTCTGGCCCGACGAGTCGCACGTCGACTTCATGCGCTTCCGGCGCTTCACCTTCCCGCTCTCGGCGTTCCTGTCGGTGGCGACGGTGGTGCTGTTCCTCACCGTCGGCCTGAACTTCGGCATCGACTTCAAGGGCGGCACCCTGGTGGAGCTGCAGGCGAAGTCGAAGACGGCCGATGTCGGGGCCGTCCGCCATACCGCCAACGGCTTCGGCTTCGGCGAGACCGAGGTGCAGGAGCTCGGCGGCGAGGGCACGGTGCTGGTCCGCTTCCCCCTGCAGCCGGGCGAGCAGGGCCAGACGGCGGTGATGCAGAAGGCGCACGCCGCCTTCGACGCCGACTACGTCTTCCGCCGCACCGAGACCGTGGGGCCGCGCGTCTCGGGCGAACTCGTGCAGTCCGGCACCATCGGCGTCGTGCTCTCGGTGCTCGCCGTGCTGTTCTACCTCTGGTTCCGCTTCGAGCGGGAGCTGGCGCTGGGCGCCATCGTCGGCACCCTGCACGACATCGTGCTGACGCTCGGCGTCTTCGTCATCAGCCGCATCGAGTTCAACATGACCTCGATCGCCGCGATCCTCACCATCGTGGGCTACTCGCTCAACGAGACCGTGGTGGTGTTCGACCGGACCCGCGAGCTGATGCGGCGCTACAAGACCATTCCGACGGTGGAACTCCTCAACCTCTCGATCAACTCCACCATGTCGCGCACGGTGATGACCGCGACCTCGGCCTTCCTGTCGCTGCTCGCCCTGGTGCTGTTCGGCGGCGAGGCGATCAAGGGCTTCGCCATCGTGATGCTGGCCGGCGTCGTGATCTGCACCTACTCGGCGATCTTCGTCTCGACGCCGGTGCTGATCTATCTCGGCCTGATGCTCTCGGGCGTGAAGGCGCAGGGGCGCCCGGCCGGCGGGCGCGTGCCCCAGGCGGCGGAGTAGCGCGGGCATGGCGTCCTCCGGCAGCCTGCACGACGGCTTCGTTCCCGGGCGCCACCTCATCGACGCCTACGGGAACGGCGGCTTCCGCTTCGCCGAGATGTCGCATCGCGGCTCGATCCTGGTCACGCCGTCGGGCATCCGGGCCTGGGACGTGCGCGAGCCCCGCGCCATCGACCGGAACGCCCTTCGCCCGATCCTGGCCGAGGCCGGGACGGTCGAACTGCTCCTGATCGGAACCGGGCTCGATATCGCGCCTTTTCCTGATGCGCTCCGGCGCTGGCTGAAGGAGGGGGGCATCGGCCTCGACGTGATGCAGACGGGGGCGGCGGCGCGCACCTACAACATCCTCATGGCGGAGAACCGCAAGGTCGCCGCCGCCTTGATCGCGGTCGCATGACGGACTCGGACACCCGGACCAGCCCGGCCGAGGGCAACCTCGCCTTCGCCTTCCAGCATTGCGAGGCCCTGGTCCGGGCGGGCGATCCCGACCGCTACTTCGCCACCCTGTTCGCGCCCGCGAGCGCCCGTCCCCACCTCTTCGCCCTCATCGCCTTCAGCCTCACCGTCGCGCGGGTGCGCGAGGCCGCCTCCAACCCGATGGCCGGCGAGATCCGCCTGCAATGGTGGCGCGACGCCCTCCAGGGCGAGGCCCGCGGCGACGTGAAGGCCAACCCCGTGGCCGCCGCCCTCGACGACGCCATCGTCCGGCGCAAGCTCGGGCGCCAGCCCTTCGTCGACCTCATCGACGCCCGGGTCTTCGACCTCTACGAGGACCCGATGCCCCGGGTGAACGACCTCGAGGGCTATTGCGGCGAGACCGTCTCGGCCCTGATCCGCCTCGGCGCCCTCGTCCTCTGCGACGGGGTCGAGCCCGGCGGAGCCGCGGCGGCCGGCCATGCCGGCGTCGCCTACGGGGTCACCGGGCTCCTGCGCGCGCTGCCCTGGCACGCCCGCTCCGGCCAGGTCTACCTGCCCACCGACATCCTCAAGACCTACGGCGTCACCCGCGAGGACATCGTCACCGGGCGCGGCGGCCCCGGGCTCCTGCGCGCCACCGCCGACCTCCGGGCGCTGGCCCGCCGCCACCTCAAGGCCTACGCGGCGGCCCGCGCCACCATCGCGCCGGCGGCCCGCCCCGCCTTCCTGCCGGTGGCCCTGGTGGAGCCCTACCTCGCCGCCATGGAGCGGCCGGGCTACGACCCCCTCAACACCGTGGTCGAGATCCCGCGCTGGCGCCGTCTCTGGACCCTCTGGCGCGCCTCCCGCCGGGGCTGAGGCCCGCCATCCGTCACGAGAAAGGGCGGCCCCCGGGGGAGCCGCCCTCACGGGGTCTGAAAAAAGGGCGGCCCCCGCGGGAGCCGCCCTCATGGGCCCTGGAAAAAGGGCGGCCCCCGCGGGAGCCGCCATCACCAGGTCTAAAGAAGGGCGGAGGCGACCGGCCGTCGGTCAGCGGGCCTTCTTGGTCAGCTTCGCGGCGATCTCGAACATCTCCTCCGGGGCGTAGTCCGGGGTGAAGGCCGAGGGCACGCCGGTGAGCTGGTGGATCTTGCCGCCATCGGGCATGCCCTCGACCACGCTGAGTTCGCCCGGCGGGTCACCCGGCAGCGCCACCTCGCCGTTGCCCCAGATGCCGGCCATCTCGGTGTAGTCGCCCGGGCTGAAGGTGTAGAGCCGGCGGTGCGAGCCCTCCTGCAGGTACTTCTGGCACTCGGGGATCTTGTCGAGGTTGATGTTCGGGGTCGGCAGGAACTTCTCGATCTCGACGCCGGTGATCTTCTTGAGCGCCAGGGCGTAGGCGTGGGCGTGGACCGAGCCGCGCACGAGCAGGTAGCCGCAGACCTCGCGGCCCGTCGGGTCGGTCAGGGTCTCGTAGACGCGCAGCTTGTGCAGGCGGGCGCCGCACTCGAGGTGGAAGTTGTGCAGCAGGTCCACCACGACATTGCCCGTGGTGGTGATGAAGTCGTTGTTCCAGGAGGCGCCGTTGCTGTTGACCGGCGTGACGCCGCCGCCGTTCGACAGGAAGGCGGCCGCCAGGCGGATATCCTTCATGTCCTCGAACGGGGCCTTCGAGATGTCGCCGCCATCCGACTCGTCGCCGTCATTGTCGGGGCCGTTGTTGAGCATCGCCACGCCGTTGCTGACGAGCTCCACATGGCCGAGTTCCTCTGCGGTGATGGCAGCGACTAGGCTATAGAATGGGCGCAGCTTGGACTTGCTGCGGAAATTGAAGCTCTGGAACATGTAATTGCCCAGGGTCGACATCTCGCCATACTTGCCGCCGAGCAGCTCCTGTAGGGCCGCGGCCGCGTTCGGATCTTTCCGCTTGGGGGCAGGAAGCTCGGCCTGTAGCTTGTCGACGCGCATAAACATAGATTAATTCTCCGCTTCTGGCCAATCGGGGTCTCGACAGGCAAGTGGCCGCCGCGGGTGCATGTTCCGCCGCGCGGCCCGAATTGCGGAGGGCTCCGGGCGCGCATCCGGACCGGAAAAACCCGCGGCGGCGACGGCGATGCGCGTCGTTCCGCGTGCAACACCCTCTGAATACATGATTAACCGCGTTGAGCCGGCCGAACGGCTCTGCTAGCAACGGACCCAAGGCCCGGCATGAGATCGGGTTGCCCTGGAGGAGTACGGCGCCCGTGAACACAGTGACCACCTGGAATCAGGTCTACGACCCCTTCGGGAACGCCTGGCTCTCGACCCTGGCGGCCTCGCTGCCCGTCATCGCCCTGCTGGGCATGATCGCGAGCGGCAAGGTGCAGGCCCATATCGCGGCCGTGCTCTCCCTCGTGCTGGCCTTCTGCGTCGCCGTCTTCCTGTTCGGCATGCCGGCCGACCTCGCCACCCGCGCCTCCGCCTACGGCGTGGCGCTCGGCCTGTTCCCCATCGGCTGGATCATCCTGAACGTCATCTTCCTCTACCGCCTGACGGTGGAGAAGGGCTGGTTCGGCACCCTGCAGCAATCGGTGGCGGGCATCACCACCGACCGGCGCATCCAGCTCCTGCTGGTGGCCTTCGCCTTCGGCGCCTTCTTCGAGGGCGCGGGCGGCTTCGGCACCCCGGTGGCGGTGACGGGCGCGATCCTGATCGGCCTCGGCTTCTCGCCGCTGGCGGCCTCCGGCCTCTCGCTCATCGCCAACACCGCGCCGGTGGCCTACGGCGCCCTCGGCGCCCCCATCCAGGGCCTCGCCTCGGTGACGGGCTACGATCCCTACATCCTCGGCGCGATGATCGGCCGGCAGCTGCCGTTCTTCTCGATTCTCGTGCCGTTCTGGCTGATCTGGGTCTTCGCGGGCTTCCGCGGCATGATCAAGATCTGGCCGCCGATCCTGGTCTGCGGCGGCTCCTTCGCGGTGGCCCAGTTCCTGATCTCGAACTACGTCAACCCCTGGATCGTCGACATCGGCGCCTCGCTGATCTCGATGGGTGCCCTGGTGGCCTTCCTCAAGGTCTGGCAGCCCAAGGAGATCTGGACCTCCCCGGCCCTGCGCGGCAACGACCCCTCGATCGGCTACGTCAACGGCGGCCGTCCGGTCTCGCTCGGCGCGGCCGTGCCCGGCGACCTGCCGAAGGTGGATCTCGGTGGCCGCACCGCCACCTCGCGCGAGATCCTGATGGCCTGGGTCCCGTGGATCATCCTCTCGGTGATCGTGGCGATCTGGGGCACCGGCTGGTTCAAGGGCCTCGTCAACCCGCTCTTCACCTGGAAGTACGAGGTGCCGGGCCTGCACAACGTGATCATGAAGGTGCCGCCGGTGGTGGCGAAGGCCCACCCGGAAGCCGCCGTCTTCTCCTTCACGTACATGTCCTACACCGGCACCGGCGTGCTCTTCGCGGCGCTCATCTCCGGCCTGATCATGCGCTTCTCCCCGCTGCGCCTGATCACCGCCTATTTCGAGACGATCTGGGTGCTGCGCTACTCGCTCATCACCATCGCGGCGATGCTCGCCCTCGGCGTGCTCACCCGCTACGCCGGCGTCGACGCCACCCTCGGCCTCGCCTTCGCCGGCACGGGCATCCTCTACCCGTTCTTCGGCACGCTGCTGGGCTGGCTCGGCGTCGCGCTCACGGGGTCGGACACGGCCTCCAACGTGCTCTTCGGCGGTCTCCAGAAGATCACCTCCGAGCAGCTCGGCCTGTCGGGCATCCTCATGGCCTCGGCGAACTCGTCGGGCGGCGTGATGGGCAAGATGATCGACGCCCAGTCGATCGTCGTCGCCTCCACCGCCACCGGCTATTTCGGCCAGGAGGGCAAGATCCTGCGCTTCGTGTTCTGGCACTCGATCGTGCTGGCCTGCCTCGTGGGCGGCCTCGTGATGCTGCAGGCCTACGTGCACCCGTTCAGCGCGATGGTGATCCACCCGTAGGATCCCCGTCGAACCGACCTGCCGACGCCAGAGCCCGCCCCGGATCGCCCGGGGCGGGCTTTTTTGTGCCCGAGACCTTGCCCGAGACCTTGCCCGAGAGCCTGCCCACACCCTGCCCGTCATCTGGCCGGCGCACGCAGCGTCTTGTGCCGCGGGCCGCTTGAGGCCAAGTGCAGGGGATGTTCTTCCGCAAGCTCGCCGCGCGCTACAGCCTCGCGAACCTCAAGCCGGTCGAGACCGCGCGGCTGCGCCTCGCGCCGCTGGGGCCGTCCGACGCCGAGGCCCTGCGCGCCCTGACCGACGACCCGGCCATCACCGGGGCGGTCGACTTCCTGCCCACGCCCTTCACCCTGAAGGATGCGCGCCAGCTCATCGGCCCGGCCAAGGTGACGAAGGACTGCTTCCTCGGCGCCTGGCTGCGGGCGGACGGGGCGCTCGCGGCGGTGATCGGCCTGCACCTGCGCGGCGACCACGCCGCCGAGGTCGGCTACTGGGTCGGCGGGGCGGCGCGGGGGCAGGGGCTCGGCACCGAGGCGGTCACCGCCGCGCTGGGCCTGCTGCGCGCGCGCTTCCCCCATCGCGTCATCATCGCGCAGTGCCGCCCCGAGAACGCCGCCTCGGTCGGCCTCCTGCGCAAGGTCGGGTTTCGCGATACCGGCGACGCGGGCCAGCTGCCCGGACGCCGGATCTTCACGGTCTCGCAGGCGTGACCCGGGCCGCGGCGCCCAGCCCCGGCGCGCGGGCGCGCTGCCGGTAGATCACCACCGTGGCGAGGAGGCCGCAGGCCCCGCCGAAGGCCATCCAGAGGCCGGGGGCCGCCTTGTTGGCGGTGGCTGCGATGAGCGAGGTCGAGATCAGCGGCGTCATCCCGCCGAAGAGGGCGGTCGCCAGGGAATAGGCCAGGGAGAACCCGGCCGTGCGCACCTCCGGCGGCACGATCTCGGTGAGCGCCACCACCATGGCGCCGTTGTAGCTGCCGTACAGGAAGGACAGCCACAGCAGCACCGCCAGCATGGTCTCGAAGCTCGGATGCGCCACGAGCCAGGCCAGGGCCGGATAGGCGGTGACGAGGGTCAGGCCCGAGAACAGCAGCAGGATCGGGCGCCGGCCGATCCGGTCGGAGAGCGCCCCCATCACGGGGAGCCAGAACAGGTTCGACACCGCGACGCAGAAGGTGACGATCAGGCTGTCGGTGTCCGAGAGCTTGAGGACGTTTTTGCCGAAGGTCGGGGTGTAGACCGTGATGGCGTAGAACGCGATCGTGGTCATCGCCACCATCAGCATTCCGAGCCCGACGATCCGCCAGTTCCGCCCCAGGGTGCGCAGCACCGCGCCCACCGGCGGGTGGACCTTGCGGGCCTGGAAGGCCGGGGTCTCCTGCAGCGAGCGCCGGATGTAGAACAGGAACGGCACCAGGAGGCAGCCGATCAGGAAGGGGATGCGCCAGCCCCAGGCGCCCATCTCGGCCGGCGACAGCAGGCGGTTGAGGGCGTAGCCGATGGCCGCCGCCGCCATGATCGCCACCTGCTGGCTGCCCGACTGCCAGGCGACGTAGAAGCCCTGGCGGCCCGGGGGCGCCAGCTCGGCGAGGTAGACCGAGACGCCGCCGAGCTCGACCCCGGCGGAGAAGCCCTGGAGCAGGCGGCCGACCAGCACCAGGGCGGGCGCCAGGAGGCCGAGGGTGGCGTAGTCGGGGACCAGGGCGATCAGGATCGTGCCGGCGGCCATGATCGCCAGGGTGACGATGAGCCCCTTCCGGCGGCCGACCCGGTCCACGTAGGCCCCGAGCAGCACCGCCCCGAGGGGGCGCATGAGGAAGCCGGCCCCGAAGGTCATGAAGGTCAGCATCAGCGAGGCGAACTCGCTCTCGCTGGGGAAGAATGCCTTGGCGATGTAGGAGGCGTAGAACCCGAACGCGAAGAAGTCGAACATCTCCAGGAAGTTGCCGCTCGTCACCCGCAGGACGGCGGCGGCCCGGGAGCCGCCCTGGTCGTGGTCGGGATGGCCCGCCATCGGAGTTCCTCACCTGATACGTTCGGCCCTGGGCCCTTCATCCCAGGGTGATCGTATTTTTCCGTTGAGGCTAGGGGGAGAGGGAGGGGGCGGTGCCCCTGCGGGCGGCGTGTTCGGGACGCCGCAGCCGGACCCCTACTCGGCCGCGATCTGCGCCGGGCCGTGGCCGAGCCAGGCCGCGAGGTCGGCCCGGGCCCGGTCGGTGAGGGCCTTCTTCTTGGCCACCGCCTTTTCCGGCCCCTTCAGGCGCTTGCCGCCCTCGCCCTTGGGGGCGTGGTCGAGGGGCGGGAACAGGCCGAAATTCACGTTCATCGGCTGGAACGAGCGCGGGGCGCCGGCCTCCTCGGCCGCGATGTGGCCGCCGGTGATGTGGCCGATCAGGGCCCCCAGCGCCGTGGTGGCGGGCAGGGGCTCGAGCGACGCCCCGCGGGCCTCGGCCACCGCGAAGCGGCCGGCCATCAGGCCGATGGCGGCGCTCTCCACGTAGCCCTCGCAGCCGGTGATCTGGCCGGCGAAGCGCAAGGAGGGCCGCGCCTTCAGGCGCAGGGTCGCGTCGAGGAGGCGGGGGCTGTCGAGATAGGTGTTGCGGTGAAGGCCGCCGAGGCGGGCGAACTCGGCGTTCTCCAGGCCCGGGATCGTGCGGAACACCCGGACCTGCTCGGAATAGGTCAGCTTCGTCTGGAATCCGACCATGTTGTAGAGGGTACCGAGCGCGTTGTCCTGGCGCAGCTGGACGATGGCGCAGGCCTTCACGGTGGGGTCGTGCGGGTTGGTGAGGCCCACCGGCTTCATCGGGCCGTGGCGCAGGGTCTCGGGGCCGCGCTCGGCCATGACCTCGATCGGCAGGCAGCCGTCGAAGTAGGGCGTCGAGGCCTCCCACTCCTTGAACCCGATCTTGTCCCCCTCGACGAGCGCCTGGATGAACCGGTCGTACTGCGCGCGATCCATGGGGCAGTTGATGTAGTCCGCCCCCGTGCCGCCGGGTCCGACCTTGTCGTAGCGCGACTGGAACCAGGCCTTGCCCATGTCGATGGAATCGCGATGCACGATCGGCGCGATCGCGTCGAAGAAGGCCAGCGACTCGGCTCCGGTCAGCGCGCGGATGCCCTCCGCCAGGGACGGCGCCGTGAGGGGCCCCGTGGCGATGATGGTCCGGCCCCAGGATTCGGGCGGCAGGCCCTGGACCTCTTCCCGCGCGATGCGGATGCGCGGATGGGCCTCGAGCGCGGCGGTCACGGCCTTGGCGAAGCCCTCGCGGTCGACCGCCAGCGCCCCGCCGGCGGGCACCTGGTGCGCGTCGGCCGCGCGCAGGATCAGCGACCCGAGGGTGCGCATCTCCTGGTGCAGCAGGCCGACGGCGTTGCCGTTGGCGTCGTCCGAGCGGAACGAGTTCGAGCAGACCAGCTCGGCGAAGTCGCCCCCGTGATGGGCCTCGGTGCCGCGCACCGGACGCATCTCGTGGAGCACCACGTCGTGGCCGCTCTCGGCGATCTGCCAGGCGGCTTCCGACCCGGCGAGGCCGCCGCCGACGATATGGAGGGAGTTGTCCGTCATCGGCACGGGATAAACCCGCCGGGGGCTCGGATCAATGGAGGCCCCGATCCGGGAATTCTTGCCGATCCGAGATTCCTGGCCGATCCGGGAGGCCCCGGATCAGTGGAGCTGGGGCGAGACCAGGAAGCGCTCCCGGTCCGAGGAGGTCACCGAGAGCTTGAGGGGCTTGCCGTCGCGCTGGATCGTCAGCGGCACCCGCACGCCGGCCTCCCCGAGGGCCCAGACCTGCCGGAAGAAGCCGGCCAGATCGGCGACGGGCTCGCCCGCCACCGCCACAATGACGTCGCCCGGGCGCAGGTCCGCCGCCTCGGCGGGACCGTCGTCGGCGAGCCCCATCACGACCACGGCCTCCTCGCCGTCGCTGGCATAGAGGCCGAGCCAGGGCCGCACCGGCCGGTCGACCCGCCCGCGGGCGGTGAGGTCGTCGAGGATCGGGATCAGGAGGTCGATCGGCACGATCATGTTGATGGTCTTGGGCCCGGCGGTGCCGCCCTGCTGCAGCTGCAGCGAGCCGATGCCCAGGAGGGCCCCGTCCGGCCCGATCAGCGCCGCCCCGCCCCAGTGCGGGTGCGAGGGCGCGGTGAACAGGGCCTCGTCGAGGACGTATTCCCAGTAGCCGGCGAATTCCTGGCGGGCGACGATCTCGACGGCGAGGCTGCGCGCCCGGCCGCCGACCCCGGCCATCACTGCCCGGTCGCCGATGCGCACCGGGGCAGAGCGCCCGAGCTTCAGCGGCTTCAGCCGGAGGTCGCCCAGGGCCTGGACGAGGCCGAAGCCGGTGACCGCGTCGAAGCCGACCACGTGTCCGGGCACGGAGCGCCCGTCATGGGTGGTGAGCCAGACGGATTCCGCCTCGGTCACGAGGTAGCCGATGGTGAGGACGAGGCCGTCCTCGCCGATGACGACGCCGTTGCCGGCCCGCTCGGTGCCCAGCGTCTCGGCCGTGAAGGCCTCCGGCGGCACCCGTGTCGAGAGCGCCACCACGGCGGTGAGCGCCTGCTCGAGGTCGTAGCCGTAATCGGCGGCCTTGGGCTGGGCGGATGCGGGGATCTTCCAGTCTCCGGGCGAGGCCATGGGCGCGTCTTTCCTGCCGTCGTGTCGCGTCGTTGAGACGGGAGATAGGTCGTCGGCTCGGATTCCGACAGTCTCGGGCCGTCGAGACCCGCGCGTCGCGCCGCGATCCCGCCCCCGCTCAGGGAGCGGCGCGCAGCACCTTGCCGGGATTGAGCAGGCCCTGTGGGTCGAGGGCGCCCTTGATCCGGCGGGCGAGGGCCATCTCCTCCGGCCGGCGGTGGCGGACGAGTTCGTCGACCCGGTACTGGCCGATGCCGTGCTCGGCCGAGATGCTGCCGCCGAACCGCGCCACCGCGTCGTGGACGATGCGGTTGATGGCGTCCGATCCGTGCTCGGGGCCGATGAGGACGTTGTAGTGGATGTTGCCGTCGCCCATGTGGCCGAAGATGTTCGGCCGGGTGCCCGGCGCGCCCGCGGCCAGGGCCTCGCCCGCCGCCGCGAGGAAGTCCGGAATCGCCGGGATCGGCACCGAGACGTCGTGCTTGACGCTCTTGCCGGCCCGGGCCTCGGCCTCGGTGATGTGCTCGCGCAGGGCCCAGAGGGCGGCCGCCTGCTGGCCCGATTCGGCGAGCACGCCGTCGACGGCGTCGCCCCGCTCCAGGGCTTCGCCGAGCAGGCTCTCCACCGCCTCGCGCAGGCCCCCGAGGCTCGAGCCCGCCTCCATCAGCACGGTCCAGCCGGCGGCGGCGATCGGGCTGGCGAGGCCGGCCTGCTCGGCCACCAGGGCAAGGGACTCGCCCGCGATCAGCTCGAAGGCCTGGATGGTGTCGCCGAGGGCGTCCTGGGCCGCCCGGAGCAGGCGCAGGGCCGCCGCCGGATCGGGCACCGCCAGGAGCGCCGTGGCGGTGTGGCGCGGGCGCGGCACCAGGCGCAGGATGGCGGCGGTGACGATGCCCAGCGTGCCCTCGCTGCCGATGAAGAGCTGCTTCCAGTCGTAGCCCGCATTGTCCTTGCGCAGGGCGCGCAGGCCGTCGACCACGGTCCCGTCCGCGAGCACCACCTCGAGGCCGAGGACGAGGTTGCGGGTCATGCCGTAGCGCAGGACGTTGAGGCCGCCCGCATTGGTGGCGATGATGCCCCCGAGCATGGCCGAACCCTCCGCCGCCAGGCTGACGGGGAGGAGGCGGCCTTCCGCCTCCGCCGCATCCTGCGCCACCTTGAGGATGCAGCCGGCCTCCGCCTCCAGGGTCAGCCCGAGGGGATCGACCCGGCGGATCGCGTTCATGCGGGCGAGCGACAGCACCACCTGGCCCCCGGAGGCGTCCGGCGTTGCGCCCCCCGCAAGGCCGGTATGTCCCCCCTGGGGCACCACCGCGACGCCGGCGGCGTGGCAGGCCGCCATCACGGCCGCGACCTCGGCGGTGCCGGTCGGGCGCGCCACCGCCGCGGGGCGGCCCGGAAACAGGCGGCGCCAATCCACCGCGTAGGGCGCGAGGTCGTCCGCGCCCGTGAGCAGGCCGCCCCGACCGAGGCGGGCCTCCAGCCGGCCGAGGAGGTCGGCCTGTGCGCGCGTCTGGCTCATCGGAGGACTCCTCGTGCTGGCGGGCCGGACCGCCCGGAAAACGGGTTGCCCCGGCATTCCGGCGCCGGCCCGCCGGGTCAAGGGGGCGGCCTGACAATCACCCCCGATGTTCAAGGGCGGGCCTTGACCGGACCCGTGAACTGGCCTCTCACACGGCCCATTCGGGCGCTGGCGTCACGGTCCCGACCGCGTCGCGCGGCCTTCGGGTCCGGCGCCCCATCCGCCCGCCACGGGCGCGAGATCCGAGAAGAACACGACCATGGCCGAAAGACTCTCCTTCCCGAAGGACAAGATCCGCGTCCTGCTGCTCGAAGGCATCAACGACAGTGCCGCCGAGCTGTTCGCCGCCGCCGGCTACACCAACGTCGTGCGCGTGGCCAAGGCCCTGGACCGGGAGGCCCTGCACGAGGCCCTGAAGGGGACGCACATCCTCGGCATCCGCTCGCGCACCCAGCTCGACGCGGCGGCCCTGGCCCACGGCGAGCGCCTGCTGGCGGTGGGCTGCTTCTCGGTGGGCACCAACCAGGTCGATCTCGAGGCCGCCCGCCACCGCGGCATCCCGGTCTTCAACGCGCCCTACTCGAACACCCGCTCGGTGGCCGAGCTCGTCATCGGCGAGATCGTGATGCTGCTGCGCCGGATCGTGCCGCGCTCGGTGGGGGCCCATGCGGGCGCCTGGGACAAGTCGGCCACCGGCTCGCAGGAGGTGCGCGGCAAGACGCTGGGCATCGTGGGCTACGGCAATATCGGCTCGCAGCTCTCGACGCTGGCCGAGGCGATGGGCATGCGGGTGGTGTTCTACGACCAGACCGACAAGCTGCGCCACGGCAACACCGAGCCCACCGACAGCCTGGAGACCCTGCTCGCCCAGAGCGACGTGGTCTCCCTCCACGTGCCGGAGACGCCCGAGACCCACAACATGATCGGCGCGGCCGAGATCCGGGCGATGAAGCCCGGCGCCTTCCTGATCAACAACGCCCGCGGCACCGTGGTCGACCTCGACGCCCTGGCCGGGGCCCTGCGCGACGGCCACCTGCGGGGCGCCGCCGTCGACGTGTTCCCGGTGGAGCCCGGCTCGAACCAGGAGCGCTTCGTCAGCCCGCTCCAGGGCCTGCCCAACGTGATCCTGACGCCGCATATCGGCGGCTCGACGGAGGAGGCGCAGGAGCGCATCGGCTCCGAGGTGGCGCGCAAGCTCGTCGATTACTCCGACATCGGCTCGACCGTCGGCACCGTGAACTTCCCGCAGGTGCAGCTGCCCGCCCGTCCCACCGGCACCCGCCTGATCCACGTCCAGCGCAACATCCCGGGCATGCTGGGGCGCCTCAACGACACCTTCGCCCGGCGCGGGGTGAACATCGCGGCGCAGTTCTACCAGACCGACGGCGAGGTCGGTTACGTGGTGGTGGAGACCGACGTCACCGATGCGGATGCCGAGAGCCTGCTCGAGGAGATCCGGGCCCTCGACGGCACCATCCGCGCCCGCCTGCTCTACGAGCGCCGCTGACGGGCCCGCACAGTGGCGCACCGGCGCCGCCTCGGTTAACCTGTGTTGAGACGCTCCCGCCCGACGGACCGTCGCCGGACCGACCCCGCGCGCGCCGGATACAGAGGAAGCCCAGCCGTTGCGTGCCAGTCCCCTGCGTGACGGTTCCCTGCATGGTGGTCCCCCGGCGGACGATCCGGCGCGTGGCGATGCGATCCTGGCGGATCTGATCGCCCGGATCGCCCGGCGCGACGAGGCCGCCCTGCGCACCCTCTATGATCGGACGGCCCCGAAACTTCTCGGCGTCGTCCTCCGTATCCAGTCCGATCGCGGCATGGCCGAGGACGTGCTGCAGGACGTGTTCCTGCGCATCTGGCAGAAGGCCGCCTCCTACAGCCCGGCGGCCGGACGGCCGCTGGCCTGGCTCTGCACCATCGCCCGCAACCGGGCGATCGACGGGGTGCGGCGGCGGAGCGAGACGCAGGGGCCGGTGACCGAGGACGGGGAGGATTGGGTGGAGCGGCTGGCCGACCCCCACGACAGCGAGGGCACGATCCTCGGGCGCAACGCGCTCCAGGCCTGCCTCGGCCGGCTCGAGGCGCTGCACCGCGACTGCATCGTGCTGGCCTATTGCGAGGGCCAGTCCCGGGAGGATCTCGCCCTGCGCTACGACCGTCCCGTGAGCACCATCAAGACCTGGCTGCATCGCGGCCTCGCGACCCTGCGCGGCTGCCTGGACGGTGCCCCATGACCCCCGATCCGGAGGAGCGCGACCTGCGCCTGGCCGAGTACGTGCTGGGCACCCTGCCGCTGCCCGAACGGGCGGCGGTGGATCTCGAACTCGCCGTGGACCCCGCCGCCCGGGCGGCGCGCGACGCCTGGGAGCGCCGCCTCGCGCCCCTCGCTCTCGGGGCGCCCGCGGTCGCGCCGGGGCCGGAGGTCTGGCCGGCGATCGCCCGGCAGCTCGCGGCCGACGGTCCGCTTCCGGCCCCGTCGACGGCCGTCCACCCCGGAGGCGATCTCGGACCCGCCGCCAACGACGACCGCATCGGCGCCCTGCAGGGGGCCCTGCGGCGCTGGCGCCTGACCGCCGGCGCCGCGGCCGCCCTGGCGGCGGGGCTCGCCCTGGTCATCGCGCTCGGCGGACCGCGTCCCGGCACGGGGCCGGGCGAGGCCGACGGGCGCTACGTCGCGGTGGTCAGCAGCGGCGGCGAGGCGCCGGCGCTCCTCGTCAGCATCGACACCCGGGCCGGGACCGCACGGGTGCGCCCGGTGGGCGCGCAGGCCCCGGCGGGGCACAGCCTGGAGCTCTGGTACGTCGGCGCCGGCGCGGCCCCGAAGACCCTGGGTCTCGTCGGCACCGACGCCAAGGTGCTGGACAAGGCGCTGGGCATGGCGCTGGGCAAGGAACTGGGCAAGGAACTGGGCAAGGAACAGGGCAAGGAACAGGGGTTGCCGGCCGAGGCCGGCACCTTCGCGGTCTCCGTCGAGCCGGCGGGCGGCTCGCCCACCGGCCAGCCGACCGGGCCGGTGGTCTATTCCGGCAAGCTGATCCGCGAATAGGCGTCGGCGGAGCGGGCCGCCGGCGTCCTCCGCCTCACCCCAGCAGCCGGTCGAGGGTGATCGGGATGTCGCGCACCCGCACGCCGGTGGCGTGCCAGACCGCGTTGGCGATGGCGCCGGCGGTGCCGGTGATGCCGATCTCGCCCACCCCCTTGATGCCCAGCGGGTTCACGTGCGGGTCGTGCTCCTCCACCAGGATCGCCTCCATCGCGGGCACGTCGGCATTCACCGGGATGTGGTACTCGGCCAGGTTCCCGTTCATCACCCGGCCCGAGCGCGGGTCGAGCACCGCGTGCTCGTGCAGGGCCAGGGACACCCCCCAGATCATGCCGCCGTAATACTGGCTGCGCACGAGCTGCGGGTTGATGATCCGCCCCGCCGCGAAGGCGCCGACGAGGCGCGTCACCCGGATCTGGCCGAGGTCGGGATCGACCTTCACCTCCGCGTAGACCGCCCCGTGCGCGTGCATCGCGTAGGCCTTTCGCGTGGCCGGGTCGCCCGCACCCTGGCCCTTGGCCTCGACGGAGGTCCGGCCGGCACGGGCCAGGATCTCGCCGAAGGCTTCGGAGCGGGCGGGGTCGTCCCGGCGGGCGAGGCGCCCGTCCGCGGCGGTGACGCCGGCATTCCCGGCGCCGTACAGGGGCGAGGCCCGGTCGTTGACGGCGAGGTCCGCCAGGGCGGCGATGGCCGCCCGGGCGGCGTTGTCCACGGCGGTGCCGCTGGTGGCGGTGCCGGTGGAGCCGCCGGCCAGGCCGCCGTTCGGCAGGTTCGAATCGCCGATGCGCAGCTCGACCTGGGTGATCGGGAGGCCGAGCCCGTCGGCGCCGATCTGCGCCAGCACCGTCCAGGCGCCCTGGCCCATGTCGTGGGCGGCGGTCTCGATCAGCGCGGTGCCGTCAGCCCGGATCGTGGCGCGGGCCTCGCCCTGCATCATCCCGGCCGGGTAGGTGGCGGTGCCGAGGCCCCAGCCGACGAGGAGCCCGTCGGCGTCGCGCATCTGGCGCGGTTGCCGCGGGCGGGAGGCCCAGCCGAAGCGTGTCGCCCCTTGCGCGTAGCATTCGCGCAGGGCCTTCGAGGAGAAGGGCCGGTGGGTGATCGGCTCGACCTCCGCGTAGTTGCGCAGGCGGATCTCCAGGGGATCGAGGTCGAGTTCCAGGGCCAACTCGTCGAGGGCACTCTCCACCGCGACGCTGCCCGAGGCCTCGCCGGGGGCCCGCATGAAGATCGGGGTGCCGATATCGGCCCGGGAGACCGCGTGCGTCGTGGCGATCGCCCCCGCCGCGTAGAGGTGGCGCGAGAGGATGCCGGAGGGCTCGACGAAGTCGTCGTGCCGGCTCGTCAGGGTCAGGGTGTGGTGGTCGAGGGCCGTGAGGGTGCCGTCCCGGGCGGCGCCGAGCTTCAGGGTCTGGCGCGTGGCGGCGCGGTGGCCGACCGGGCCGAACATCTGCTCGCGTCGGGTCACCAGCTTGACCGGGCGCCCCACGAGCTTCGCCGCCATGATCCCGAGGATCTGCGGCGCGGCGATGAAGCCCTTCGAGCCGAAGCCGCCGCCGAGATAGTGGCAGACCACGTGGATGTTCTCGGGGGGAATGCCGAACAGCCCGGCGAGCCGGCCCTTGGCGATCCAGAGGGCCTGGGTCGGCGTGTAGAGGGTCAGGCGGTCGCCGTCCCACGCGGCCACGCTGGCATGGGGCTCCAGGGCGTTGTGGTACTGCGCCGCCGTGTCGTAGGTCGCCTCGATCCGGGTCTCGGCGGCCGCCATGCCGGCGGCGAGGTCGCCCGAACCTTCGTCGGTGGCCGAGCCGGCCCCGATGGTCTCGGGGCGGAAGACCTCCCCGGCCCCCAGGGCGACGCTGACGGGCTCGGATTCGTAGCGGGGCGCCAGCAGGGCCGCGCCCTCGGTGGCAGCCTCCAGGGTCTCGGCGATGACCACCGCGATCGGCTGGTTGGCGTAGCGCACGCCGTCGTTCTGCAGGAGGTCGAGGCGGAAGGCGAACGGATGGTCCTTCAGGTCCGGCGACTTGGCGAGCGCCGGGGCGTTCCGCGGCGTCATCACGGCGACGACGCCCGGATGGGCTTCCGCCGCCGCGACATCGAGATGGGCGACTCGGCCGCGGGCGACCGAACTCACCGCCATCACGGCGTGGAGCAGGCCTTCGGGCTTGACATCCGCGCTGTAGCGGGCCGCCCCGGTGATCTTGGCGTGGCCGTCGCGCCGGGTGAGCGGCTGGCCGATGGAGGCGCCGTGGCGCTGACGCTCAGGCATGCACGGGGGCTCCGGCGAGAGGGCTGGGGGCGGAAGGATTGGGAGCGGAAGGATTGGGAGCAAAGGGGCTGGCCGGCAGCGCGGGGACGCGGTCCGGGGTGCCGGCGGCCGCGCGGGTGAGCGCGCGGACCACGATGCGGCGGGCGAGCTCGATCTTGTAGGCGTTGTCGCCCGAGGGCCTGGCGTCCGCCAGCGCCGCCTCGGCCGCCGCGGCGAAGGTCTTGGGCGTGGGGGCGGCCCCGGCCAGCAGGTCCTCCGCCGCCCGGGCGCGCCAGGGCTTCAGGGCGACGCTGCCGAGGGCGATGCGGGCCTGCCCGATCCGGTCGCCGTCCATCCGCAATCCGACCGCCGCCGACACCACCGCGAAGGCGTAGGAGGTGCGCTCGCGGACCTTGAGGTAGCGGCTGTGCCCGGCGAAGGCCTCCGCCTCGGGGGGCAGGGTGACGGCGACGACGAGGTCGCCGGGTTCCAGCACGGTCTCGCGCTCCGGCGTGTCGCCGGGCAGGCGGTGGAACGCCTCCAGGGGCACGGAGCGGGGGCCGCCGGGGCCCGCGATCTCGACGCTGGCGTCGAGCGCGGCGAGGGGCACGCAGAAGTCGGACGGGTGGGTGGCGATGCAGTGCTCGCTCCAGCCGAGCACCGCGTGGCTCCGGGTGACGCCGCCGAGCGCCGCGCAGCCGGCGCCGGGGTCGCGCTTGTTGCAGGCGCTGGCGGTGTCGTAGAAATACTGGCAGCGGGTCCGCTGCAGCACGTTCCCGGCGGTGGTGGCGGCGTTGCGCAGCTGGCCGGAGGCACCCGAGAGCAGGGCTTCCGCCAGGGCCGGGTAGCGCTTGGCGATGACGGGATCGTGCGCCAGGGCCGCGTTGCGCACCAGCGCGCCGATCCGGGTCGACCCGTCCGTGCCGCGCTCGATGCGGTCGAGGCCGGGCAGGCGGGTGACGTCCACGAGGGTGTCGGGCCGGCTGATCCCGCCCTTCATCAGGTCGACGAGGTTGGTGCCCGCGGCGAGATAGGCCGCCCCGGGCCGGGCGGCGGCGGCCACCGCCTCGGCGACGCTCGTCGCGCGGATGTAGTCGAAGGCCTTCACGCTGCATCCTCCGCCAGCTGGCGGCCGGGCAGGACGTCCGGCCCCGTGAGCGCCGCATGGGCGGTGAGCACCGCCTCCGTGATGCCCGCATAGGCGCCGCAGCGGCAGAGATTCCCGCTCATGCCCTCGCGCACCCGCTCGGGGTCGCCCCCGGTCTGGCCCTCCTGGATCAGCCCGACCGCGCTGAGGATCTGGCCCGGGGTGCAGAAGCCGCACTGGAAGCCGTCATGCTCCAGGAAGGCGGCCTGGACCGGATGCAGGGCCTCGCCCGCGGCGAGGCCCTCGATCGTGGTGATCGACGCCCCGTCGTGGCTGACGGCGAGCGCCAGGCAGGCATTCACCCGGACGCCGTCGAGCAGGATGGTGCAGGCGCCGCACTGGCCCCGGTCGCAGCCCTTCTTGGCCCCGGTGAGGTCGAGGCGCTCGCGCAGGAGGTCGAGGAGGGTGACGCGCGCATCCTCCAGGACGACGCTGCGGCGCGTGCCGTTCACGGTCAGCGTGATGGGAAAGCTCATGCCGGGCTGTCTCCGCCGTGGCTTGTCTGGAACCGGTCCAGATAGAACCGCGACGCTTCCCGACCAGGGGGCGCGTCAGCGCGCGGCTGCCGGCGCCTCCGCCTCCGCCCCCGTCTCCTTGCGTTTCAGGATGGCCTGCATCTGCGCGATCTCGGTGTCCTGTGCCTTGACGATGCGCTCGGCGAGCGCGCGGACCTCCGGGTCCTTCGAGTATTGCAGGGCGACCCGGGCCATCGCGATGGCGCCGGCGTGATGCGGGATCATGCCGGCGGCGAAGTCGCGGTCGACGTCGCCGGAATAGCGGATCTCCATGTCGCCGTGCATGCGCATGGCGGCGTCCTGGAACGCCTTGGTGGAGGGGGAGGCGGCCCCGGCCTTGGCCGGCGGCGTGTGCGTGTGGCCCGGCGTGCCGTGGCCGTGATCGTGCCCGTCACCGGCGTGATGGGGGTCCGCCGCCGCCGGGGCGGCGCCCGCCAGCGCGAGGAGCGCGAGGGCGGCGAGCAGGTGGGGCGCGGTTCTCATGCAGGGTCTCCGTTCGCGGAAGGTCAGGACGGGGCAGGATCCCAACAGGACAGGTTCAGAACAGAGCCGGAGCGGGTGCCCCGGCGGCCTGGTCCGGCGCGGGGGCGCCCGCGGCCGGTGCAGGGGCAGCGCCCTGCGCCGCCTGCAGGCGGGCGAAGGCGCCCCGGCCGAAGCGCAGGACGAGGACGGGGGTGAGCACCGCGTCGAGGAGGGTGGCGCTGAACAGGCCGCCGAAGATCGTCACCGCGACGGGGTGGAGGATCTCCTTGCCGGGCGCCGTGCCGTCGACGAGGAGCGGCACCAGGGCGATGCCGGCCGCGAGCGCCGTCATCAGCACCGGCACCAGCCGCTCGTTGCTGGCCCGCAGCACCAGGGCCGGCCCGAAGGGCAGACCCTCGGTCAGCCCGAGGTTGAGGATGTGGCTGATCTTCAGGATGCCGTTGCGGGCGACGATGCCGGTGAGCGTCACGAAGCCGATCATCGAGGCGACCGAGAGGGGAAGCCCGGCGACGAAGAGCGCCGCGACGCTGCCGATGAGGGCCAGCGGCACGTTGCCCATGACGATGAGGGCCAGCACGCCGGAGCGGTAGCGGCTCGCCAGCAGGGCGAAGACCAGGGCGAGGGAGACGAGGCTGAGGAGCCCGATGGTGCGGGTCGCCTCCCCCTGCGCCTGGAACGCGCCCTCCAGGCTCGCGGTGATGCCCTGGGGCAGGGGGGTCCGCGCCAGGGTCCCGGCGATGGCGGCGGCCACCGCCGAGCCGTCGGCGCCGGGCCGGGTGTTGGCCTGGACGACGAGGCGCCGCCGTCCGTTCTCGCGCAGGATCTGGTTGGGCCCGTCGCGCTCGGTGATGTCGGCCAGCGCATGGGCCGGGACCCAGCCGGTGGGCGTCTCGATGAGGAGGTCGCGGAGCGCCGCCACCGAGCGGCCGGATTCGGGCAGGCGCAGGGTGACGTCGTAGCGGCGCAGGCCGTCCACCAGGGTCGAGACCACCCGGCCGTTGGCCAGGCGGCTCACCGCCTCGACCACGGCACCGGGGGCGATGCCGTAGAGGGCGGCGCGTCCGGAATCGACCCGGACCTCGAGCTGCGGGATCCGGACCTGCTTCTCGACGGACAGGTCGGCGATGCCGGGAATCGTCTCGAACGCGGCCGTGAGGGCTTCGGCCGTGCGGCGCAGGCCGTCGAGGTCCTCGCCGAACAGCTTGAGGGCGATCTCGGCCCGGACGCCCGAGAGCATGTGGTCGAGGCGGTGCGAGATGGGCTGGCCGACATTGAGCGAGACCGGCAGCACGCCGAGGCGCGCCCGCAGATCCGCCACGACGGTCTCGCGTGGCCGCCCGCCGGGCTTCATCGCGATCTCCAGGTCCGAGGAGTGCACGCCCTCGGCATGCTCGTCGAGCTCGGCGCGGCCGGTGCGGCGCCCGACCTGGGCCACCTCCGGGATGTCCAGCACCAGCCCCTCGGCGATGGCGCCGATCCGGCTCGATTCGGTGAGCGAGAGGCCGGGCATGAAGGCGAGGTTGACGGTGAACGAGCCCTCGTTGAAGGCCGGCAGGAAGGCCCGCGGCAGCGTGGTGGCGGCATAGGCCGCGGCACCGACGCCCAGGATGGCGGCCGCCATCGCGGCGCGCTGGTGGCCGAAGGCGAGCACGACGAGGCGGCTGTTGCCGGCCTTGAGCCAACGGATCAGCCGGCCCTCCGGCGCCTCCAGGGTCTTCAGGCCGGGGAGCAGCCAGGAGGCGAGGGCGGGGGTCAGGGTGAGCGAGACGAGAAGGCTCGACAGGATCGCGATGATGTAGGCCTGCCCCAGGGGCGCGAAGAGCCGGCCCTCGATGCCCGACAGGGCGAAGAGCGGCACGAAGACCAGGCAGATGATCACCGTGGCGTAGACGATGCCGGAGCGGACCTCGTTGGAGGCCGCCACGATCACCGCGAAGGCCGAGCGGGGCGTCCCCCCATTCAGGTTCTCTTGCCGGTTCTCGCGCAGGCGCCGCAGGATGTTCTCGACATCCACCACCGCGTCGTCGACGAGCTCGCCGATGGCGATGGCGAGGCCGCCCAGGGTCATCGTGTTGATGGACAGCCCCAGGGCGGAGAAGATCGCCGCCGTGGCCAGGATCGAGACCGGGATCGCCGTGAGCGAGATCAGGGTGGTGCGCGCGTTCATCAGGAAGGCGAACAGCACCACCGCCACCACGGCGACGGCCTCGAGCAGCACCTGCGCCACGTTGTGCAGGGAGGTCTCGATGAAATCCGCCTGCCGGAACAGCACCTTGTCGGCCTTGATGCCGGGCGGCAGGCTGGGGCCGAGCTGGGCCAGCGCCTCTTCCACGGTCTTCGTCAGCCGCACCGTATCGACGCCCGGCTGCTTCTCCACGGAGACGATGACGGCGGGCTTGCCCATGTAGCCGCCATCGCCGCGCCGGGGCCGGGGTGCGAAATCCACCTCCGCCACCTGCCGCAGGTAGACCGGCCCGCTCGGGGTGCCCAGCACGAGGTTGCGCAGGTCGTCGAGGTCGATGGTCCGGCCGATGGCGCGGATCAGCACCTCGCGCGCCCCCGCATCGGTGAAGCCGCCGCCCGCATTGGTGCCGAAGCCCTCCAGGGCCTGGGTCAGGCTGGCATGGGTGACGCCGAGCGCCCGCATGGCGGCGGGGTTCGGCGCCACCCGGAACTGGCGCACCGCGCCGCCGATCGGGATGACCTGCGCCACCCCGGGGATCGCCAGCAGGCGCGGCCGGATGGTGAAGTCGGCGGTCTCGCGCAGGCTCATCGGACTCGCGGTCTCGGAGGTCACCGCCACCAGCAGGATGCCGCCCATGATCGACGAGACCGGCCCCATCTGGGGCATCACGTTGGCGGGGAGTTCCGAGCGGGCCAGCGCCAGGCGCTCGGCCACGAACTGGCGGGCGCGGAAGAGGTCGGCGTCCCAGGCGAATTCCACGGTGACGATGGACAGGCCGATGCCCGAGACCGAGCGCACCCGGGTGACGCCGGGCAGGCCGTTCATCCGGGTCTCGATCGGGTAGCTGACGCGCTGCTCGACCTCCGGGGGGGCGAGCCCCTCGGCCTCCGTCATCACCGTGACGGTGGGGCGGTTGAGGTCCGGCAGCACGTCCACGGGCAGGCGCGTGAGGGCGAGGAGCCCGGTCAGCACCAGGGCGGCGGCCAGCGCCACCACGAGCAGGCGGTTGCGCAGGGACTGCGCGACGATGGTCTCGAACATCGGGCGGCCCTTCAGCGGATCTGGTCGAGGAGTTCGGCGCCCTGGACGACGACGCGGCGCCCGGCCGCGATCCCGTCCTCCACCAGCATCCGGTCGGCATCCAGCGGCGCCACCCGCACCGGGCGGCCCATGAAGCGCTCGGCGCTGACATGCTCGTAGACGAGGCTGCCGCCCTCCGCCCGCACCACGCCGGAGCGCGCCACCGGCAGGCCGGGGCGGGCCTGGCCGACGGGCGCCAGCACGGTGACGAACTGGCCGAGGCGCAGGCCCTGCCCGTCGCCCGCGATGGCGAACTGGACCGGCACCGCCTGGTTTCGGTCGGCGAGGCCCGTGCCGCGATAGGCGAGCTGCAGAGTGCTGCCGTCGCCCAGCCGCGCGGTGGCCCGGCTTCCCTCGGCCAGCGCCTCGAAGCTCAGGGCCTCGACCCAGAGCTTGGCGGGATCGACGATGCGGTAGACCACCGTGCCGGGGGCCGCCATGGCGCCTGCCACCGCGTTCGCCTCGGCGATGACCCCGTCGACGGGGGCGACGAGGGATTCGGGCTCGCGCCGGATGGCGTCGAGGGCGGCGCGGCGGTCCCGCAGGCCGCCGAGTTCCGAGCGGGCATCGTCGAGCTGGGTCTGCGCCACCGCGCCCGTGGTGGAGAGCCGCTCGAAGCGCCCGACACGGCGCTCCAGGATGGCGATCTGCTGGTCGAGCTCGCCCTGGCGCTGGCGCATGTCGGAGACGTCCACCGCCTGGACCGGCGGGGTCACGGTGGCGAGCACCTCGCCGCGCGCCACCCGGGTGCCGAGGCGGGGAAAGCCGCGCTCCGGCGGCGCCAGCCGGCCGCCCACGGAGGATTGCACCACCCCGCTGGCATTCGGGTCGGGAATGATCCGGCCCGGCAGCTCGACGCTGCGGGTGACGGACGCCTCGGCCGTCAGGCCGGTGCGCAGGACCAGCAGGCGCTGAAGCGACTTCGGCACGAAGACCGAGCCGTCGGGCAGGCGCCGCGCCCGCTCCATCAGGGTGCCGCCGGTGAGCGCCGCCGGGGTGACGGGCGGTGCCTTGGCCTCGTGCGCGTGGCCCTCGTGCGCCTGTGCCGCGCCGCCGAGGAGCAGGGCCAGCACCAGGGTCGCCCCGACCGCCAGGAGGCCGACGAGGACAGAGCCCGCGCGCCGCCGGCGCGCCAGGGCGAACACCCCGAGCCCCAACAGGAAGCCGCCGGCCGCCAGGGCCGCGGGGTTCTGCCGGGCGAGGCGATCGGCCAGCCCCGTGGCGGTGGCCGCGGCGGCGGCGCCCGGGGCCGACGGCGCGGCGGCCGGAGCGTCCGCCGGGGCGGGCAGGTGGAGGTCCAAGTCGAGGAGATCGGTGCGGCCCTCGGCGGAGACGCCGACGACGAAGTCGTGGTCGTCCCCGGTCGCGAGCCAGGGCGCCGCGAGGCGGTAGGTGCCGGGCGCGGTCTCGGCGGCCTTGCGCCGGCCCTCGGGCGTCATCACGGCGACGCTCGCCGCCGGGACGGGCGCGTTGGTGGCGACGGCATCGAGGTAGAGCACCAGATCGGTGCCCTGCACCACGGCGACGAGCTCGAAGCGCTCGGAGACGGCCTCCGCCCGCGGGGCGGTGGCGGCCGGAGCCGGCGGCGCCCCCGCGCCATCATCGTGGCCCTCATGGGCGAGGGCGGGCCCGGACAGGGCGGGGAGCGCGAGGGTGACGAGGACGGCGAGCGCGCGCAGGGCGGCCGCGGGGCAACGGAGCATGGACCGGGATTCTTTCGCCGAGGAGCACGGAACGACGTCCCGGCCTCGCCCCTCCATCGGGAAGCGCGAAAGCCGGGACGCAGGGCAGCGTCAGGCGGTGAATCTGGGCGGTTCGGGGAGGGCTTCCGGAACGACGTCCGTCCGGGCCGGGAGGGCGCGCGCCAGGGCGCGGTCGCCGGACCGGCGCGGGCCGGCGGCGTCGGCGCTGTCCGGGGCGAGCCCGGCCCCGGTGCAGCAGGCGTTCGGGCTGCGGCAGCCGGCATTGCAGCAGGTGCCGTCGCAGGCGCCGGTGCTCAGCGCCTGGGTCGGGGCGGCCGTCAGCACCACGGTGGTGCGGATCGCGGCCCGCGCCAGCAGGATCCGGTCTTCGCCGCCGAGCCGGGCTTCGGTGCCGGGCCGGTCTTCGCTGCCGGGCCGGGCCTCCGCCGAAACGGCGGGGGAGGGGGCGGTCGCCGCGACGCCCGCGCCGTGCGGATGGCCCGCATGGGCCGCGGCGCCGGACGGCATGAGGCCGACCGTGATCAGGACGATCACCGCCGCGAGCCAGAGTGCCATGTGCCGGACGCAAGTCATGTCGACGACGTGCATAGCACACCGCGCAGGCCGCCGACAGACCGGTTCGCGTGCCCGGCGTGCCCGGGCCTCCCCCGGCTCGGGCTAAGGGGCTGGGAACGCACGGGGTTTCTCGCGGCGCCGGTTCCCCTCCCCCGCCGCATGCTCTAAGCGGGCGACCCGGAGGCACCGCCTTCGGGCGGCACCGCCTTGGGGCGGCAGCGGAGGACGGCGCGCGATGAGAACTCTCCTGGTGATCGGGATCGGCACCGGCAATCCCGAGCACATGACGATCCAGGCGATCCGCGCCCTCAACACCGCCGACGTGGTCTTCGCCCTCGACAAGGGCCGCGCGAAGGCCGACCTGGTCGACCTGCGCCGGGAGATCTGCAACCGCTACCTCACGGAGAAGCCCTACCGCTTCGTGGAGGCGCAGGATCCCGAGCGCGACCGCAATCCCGCCGATTACGGCGCCACCGTCGAGGCCTGGCACGCCGCGCGGGCGGCGCTCTACGCGGCGATGATCGCGCGCGAGCTCGGCCCGGAGGACTGCGGCGCCATCCTGGTCTGGGGCGATCCCTCCCTCTACGACAGCACGCTGCGAATCATCGACCGCATCCGGGCCCGCGGAACCCTGGACCTCGCCGTCCGGGTGATCCCGGGCATCACCAGCGTCCAGGCGCTCGCGGCCGGCCACCGCATCCCCCTCAACCGCATCGGCGGGCCGATCACCATCACCACCGGCCGGCAGATCGCCGGCGGCCTGCCCGCGGGCAGCGACGCCACCGTGGTGATGCTCGACGGCCGGCCCCGCTTCGACCATCTCGACCCGGACCTGACCATCTACTGGGGCGCCTTCCTGGGGACCGCCGACGAGATCCTGGTCTCGGGCCGCCTCGGCGACGTCGCCGCGGAGATCGGCGCCGTCCGCGAGGCCGCCCGCGCCCGGCACGGCTGGATCATGGACACCTACCTCCTGCGCCCGCCCGAACAGGCCTGAGGCCGCCTGCGGCATCGTCGACCGGCGGCGGGAAGGATCGTCCGGGCTCCGGCCCGGCCGACAGGGGATCCTCCCCCGTTGCGGGCCGGACACATCAACAAAAATCCCTTTTCTCCAAGTCTGCCGCGGCGCGTGACTGTCCCGGGACTGGCAGGGTGTTTGCGTGATACTGTGCAGGGCCAATAATCGGCCGATCCTGCCACGACGATGACGGTCGCGGATCGGGATCGGGAGGGCTTGCGGATGGCAGCGCACGGGGTTCGGGCGGACAGGTTCGGCGGGCGGGGCCCCGCCCGGCAAGGGCGGGCGCGGCTGCTCTCTGCGCGGCTTGTCGCCGGTGCCACCTGCGCCGTCCTGGCGGCCGCCGGGGCGCTTCCCGCCCTCGGCTCGGCCTACACCGCCCTGTCCCTGCGCCTGGAGGAGCGCTTCCACACGCAGGTGCCCGGGCCCCCGGCGCGCATCGCCCTGGGGCCGCAGGGGCGCGACATCCGGTTCGCCGGGGAGATCGGGGCGGGGACGGCCGCGCGCCTCGGCGCCCTGCTCGCCGCCCATCCGGAGGTGACCCGGATCCATCTCACCAGCGAGGGCGGCCTCGTGGAGGAGGCGACGGCGATCGGCGACCTCATCGCCGCCCGGGGCCTCGCCACCTACGTGCCGGACTACTGCGTCTCCGCCTGCACCCTGGCCTTCGTGCGCGGCACCGGGCGCGCCCTCGTGACGAACGGGCGGCTCGGCTTCCATGCCCCCTACGATCCGGGCCTGTTCGGACAGGTGGTGCAGGCCGACGCCGCGGCCGAGCGGGCGGCCTACGTGGCCGCCGGCGTCGACCCCGCCTTCGTCGCCGAGGCCCTCGCCGTGGCCTCCGACAGCCTGTGGATCCCCGAGCCCGCCCGCCTGATCCAGGCGCGGGTCGCCACCGAGCTGGTCGACACCGACCGCTTCCCCGATTCCACCCTCGACGACGATCCGAGTTCCGCCGGTGCCCGGGCGGCGATCCTGCGCGCCCTGCCGCTTCTCGGAGCCCTCGCGGGGCGGGGGGACGTGCTCGACGCACTTGCGGCCGCCTATCTCGACGGCTACCGGGCCGGCCTGCCCGAGGGCGCGGCCCTCGACCGCCTGCGGGCCGGGGCCGAGCGCGCCATCGCCCGCATCCTGCGCGACGCCGACGACGCCTCCTGGGTCGCGACCGGCCGCGTCCTCCTGCGGGCGATGCGGGGCGCGGATCCGCAGGCCTGCCTCACCATCGGCGGGAGGGCAACCTCCTGGCGGCGCAGGACGTCCTGGCCGACGACGCGGCGGCGACCGTGCTGGCCCGGGCGGCCGGGCAGGGGGCTCGCGCAGGGATGGCCGCGCCCGCGCCATCGGCCCGCCTCGCCCGGGACTGCGCCGGCCTGATCGCGGCCTACGCCGATGCCCTGGCGCGGCCCGGGGCCGGGCCGATCCTGCGGGGGCTCGCGAACCGCCGGGTCCCGCCGACGCGGGAGGCCACGGCGCTGCCCCGCTGATCGGGCTCTTCGTGTTTTCCGGACCCTTCGCTTCTTTCTCGGACCTTTGGCGTCAGTGCCGCTGGCCGTCCGGGCTGTCCCGGAGGTGGCGGGCGAGTTCATGGCCGATCTCCACCATCAGGCGATCGAGGAGCCGCGACAGGCCGGGCCGGGCGAGAGCGTCGGCCAGGCCCCGCAGGGCGATGGCGTGTTCGGCCATCCGGTTCACCGCATGCTGGTCCCGGGGCCCGTCCGCGCGGTCCTCGCTGAGGTCGAGGACGAGGCCGCGCGCCCGCGCCGGGTTCCCCGCGGCGTCGGGCTCGATGCGCCCGCGCAGGTCCAGCCGGCGCGGCCCGCGGGTGCGGAAGGCGACCGCGAAGGCGCCGCCCCGGGCGATCGCCGCCTGGAGGGCATTGTCGACCCGCGCGCGGTCCTCGTCGTGGATGCGGGAGAGGAAGCGCGCCAGCGGCACGCCCCGAACGCCCGCATCCGGCGACCAGCCGAGGGCCCGGGCGACCGGTGCCGAGACCACGAGGCGGTCCGCCCAGATCTCGTGCACCCAGGCGCCGACCACGCCCGAGGCGGCGAGGGCCGCCCGCAGGCCGCCGGGGATATCAGCCTCCGTCTCCGGTGGCGGGGATCGCATCATGGGCCTCCTCACCGGCAGGACCGAATCCACTTAAACGACCTGAGGTTGCCATGTTGGCCATATGCAGGGCTCGGCGTGCGGCCATCGTAGAGCGGAAGCGCCGTGGCGAAAAGGGCCCGAGCACTGTCCGGGTGAAATTAGCAACCTGAGATTGCCTGTCCGAAAGTCCGTCCTCGCGCCGGGGCTTAACCGTTGGTTAACCATGATCGGCGACATCCGGGATCGCAGCATCCTTGGGTCACAGGACGGAAGGCCCCCGCCCCGTCCACCGGCGATCCAGACTGCCGGATCCGTCCGCCCCCACCGTCACCCGAACTCGTCGACGCTCGCGAAGGGATGCCAGGATGAAAGCCATCACGTTCGTCACCCAGAAGGGGGGCAGCGGCAAGAGCACGCTCTGCATCTCCCTGGCGGTCGCCGCCCAGGAGCGCGGCCTCTCGGTCTGCATCCTCGAGATGGACCGTCAGGCCACGATCAGCGACTGGCTCGACCATCGCACCGCCGAGGGCCCGGAAGTGGCGCAGATCGACGCGACGCAGATCGAGGGCGTGATGGCCCAGCTGCGCGAATCCGCCTACGACTACGTCTTCATCGACACCCCTGGCGTCGATTCCGCCGGCACCCTCTCGGCGATCCGCGCGGCCGATCTCTGCATCATCCCGTGCCGCCCGACCCCGGCGGATCTGCGCGCCTTCAAGCCGACCCTGGCGGCGATCTACCGGCTCGAGAAGAAGTTCGCCTTCGTGCTGAACCAGACCCCGCCCCGCTCCTACCGCATCCGCGATGCCGCCGACGGCCTCGCCGTGCTCGGCATCCTGCCGGACGTGAACATCGTCGCCCGCACCGACCACCAGGACGCCATCGGCGTCGGCCAGGGCGTCACCGAGTTCAATCCGAAGGGCCAGGCCGCCTTCGAGGTGCGCAAGCTCTGGAGCTGGATCGAGAAGCGCATGCAGGTGAGCAAGCATGCCAAAGCCGCCTAAGCTGAGTCTCGCCTCCATCGTTGCCGCCTCGACTCCGCCGGGCAAGTCTCACCAGGGCCCCCACCAGACTGCCGAAATCGTCCAGCTCGACACGGGTGCGCCCCCGCTGCGGCGCCCCAACGCCACCCTGAAGCAGCGCGCCCGTCAGATGTCGGTCTACCTGGAGCCGCCGGTCTACGATCAGCTGCGGGACATCGCCCATGCGGAGCGGGCCAAGATGCACGGCCTGATGCTCGAGGCGCTGGATCTGCTGTTCAAGCAGCGCGGCGCACGCTCGATCGACCAGCTGAACGAGCCGGACGGGCGCTGAGGACGAAAGACGAGCCCCAGCAGACGGTTGCTGGGGCTTTTCGATGTTCCGGATCAGCCGCGTTCGATGCGGTCCAGCCGCCTGCCTCGCTCGAAGGAACGGGGTTTTTCGCTGATCTGACGAAGACTTGCTGGGGGATCCTCATGCGGAGGATCCGCCCGGGCCGGCGGCCCCGGTTGCGGCCCGGTCCCGGGCGGAACGGCACCGGCGTTCAGCCTTCCTTTACGGCATTCGGACATTCTTGCTCGTCTCGGGAGCGGCCTACGGCGCCGATCCCGGGGGCTCGTCCGGTCCTGCTCTCGCCCGCCGGCGGTCCCTTTCGAACGTGTTGCGTGGATCAGGGCGGGGGCTGGGGCGGATCATCGCGATGGCGCGTACGACGAAGCCGGGACATCCGGGGCCGGCCCCGCTGCCGCTCTGGCGGCTGCTGGCGGTCTCGGCGGTGGCGCTCACCACCGCCAACTGCGCCCAGTCTCCCCAGAAGCTCGCGGGCGCCGCCGGAAGCGGCTCCAGCCTCGATCCGAAATACGGCGTCAAGGCCAGCCCGCGCCTCTACAACGAGGGCGACGTGATCCCGAAGGGCGGCGGCCGCCGCTTCTCGGGCAAGCCCTACGTGGTGGCCGGGCGCACCTACGTCCCGCGCGAGGACGCCAAGGGCTATGTCCGCGAGGGCCTGGCCTCCTGGTACGGCTCGGCCTTCCACGGGCGCATGACCGCCAACGGCGAGGTGTTCGACCGTCACTCGATCGCCGCGGCGCACCCGACCCTGCCGCTGCCGAGCTACGCCCGCGTCACCAACCTCGCCAACGGCCACTCGATGATCGTCCGGGTGAACGATCGCGGCCCCTATCACGCCAATCGCCTGATGGACGTCTCCGAGGAGGTGGCCGAGGCGCTGGAATTCCGCCGCAGCGGCACCGCGCGGGTCCGCGTCGAGTATGCCGGCAAGGCCTCCACCGCCGGCAGCGACGACCGCAAGCTCCTCGCCACCCTGCGCACCGACGGCCAGCCCGCCGCCATCCGTGGACCCTCGCCGGTCATGCTGGCCGATCTCGGCCCGGACGCGCCGCAGGTCTCCGCCGAGCGCCTCGCCCGGGCGAGCCGCCCCGCCCTGGCCTTCAAGGAGGCCGACGACCAGCCCGCGGGCGAGGCCGCCCCGGTCGCGGCGACCGAGGCGGCGCCGGTGCCCCATCCGGCCAAGCCTGCCCCCATCCTGGTGGCGAGCGCCGCCACCGTCGCGGTCCCGGCCGCGCTGCAGCCGACGGCGGTGCGGGCCGAAGGGTTCCGGCCCGTGCGGCATAGCCCGTCCGAGCCGCACCAGACCCTGGCCGCCGCCCGGCCCGCGCCCCTCAGCCTGACCCCGCCGCCGCTGCGGCTCGCCGGGGCACGGCCCGAGCCGCACGCCGCTGCCAGCCGCGTTGCCGCCGGGTCGCCCGCCGGCCAGGGGCCGGCGAAGGCCGCCCAGTTCGGCGGGGCGCCGGCCAAGGCCGATCCCCGCGCCGCCAGCGCCCGCTTCGCCGCCGCGACCCCGGCCCCCGCACCCAAGGCGGCCCCCGTCAGGCTGTCGGCTGCCGGACCCAAATCGGCCCTCCAGCCCGGCACCGCCCGGATGGTGGCCGCCAAACACCCTTCGGAGACCAGGACCGCTTCGGAGACCAGGACCGCCTCGGAGTTCAAGGCCGCGCCCAAGGCCGTCGCCGTCGCGAAGGCCGGTCCGGTCGGCAAACCCGCCGGCGCGGCCGCCGTCCTGGCCCAGGGGACGTCCCCGGCCAAGGCCACGCTCCCGGCCAAGGCCGCGGCGCGCACGGCCGTCGCCGCCAAGGCGCCGGCCCGGACGCGCGCCCAGTTCGCCGAGGCCCGCTGAGACGCGCGCCGAGCCGGCACGCGGCGCATCCGCACCCGTCGGGACCCATCGACGCGCGATGGGTCATCGCACGTGATTTGGGTTCGATCTCGGCGGCAAATACCTGTAACGTCACGCTTGATCGTGGGGGCGATGAACGGGTGGGCGTGGGACAGGCGATGAGTGTGAGAGTGGTCCTCGCGGGTCGGAACGGAGCGGGCCGCGCGGCGGTGTCGGGGCTGGTCCTGGCCGCGGCGCTGAG
This sequence comes from Methylobacterium sp. AC690, assembly GCF_979256535.1. NCBI lineage: Bacteria > Pseudomonadati > Pseudomonadota > Alphaproteobacteria > Hyphomicrobiales > Methylobacteriaceae > Methylobacterium > Methylobacterium sp. AC690. Next base: position 85,079 of record NZ_CEEDOX010000010.1, read on the forward strand.
CCTGTTCGCGGCGGGCTCCGCCCTGGCCCAGAGCTTCCAGACGGCGGCGCCCCACGCGATCCTGATCGATGCCGATTCCGGCTCGGTGCTGTTCGAGAAGGGGGCCGACGAGCTCTTCTCCCCGGCCAGCATGGCCAAGCTGATGACCACCGAGATCGTGTTCAACGAGATCCGGCAGGGCCGGCTCACGATGGAGTCGGAGTTCCAGATCACCGAGGACGCCTGGCGCCGGGGCGGGGCGGGGGGCGGCGGCTCCTCGATGTTCGCGCAGCTCAACAGCCGCATCAAGCTGTCCGACCTGCTGCGCGGCCTGATCGTGCAGTCGGGCAACGACGCGGCCATCGCCATCGGCGAGGGCATCGCCGGCTCGGAGGAGAATTTCGGGCGGATGATGACGGCGCGGGCACGGGAGATCGGGCTGACGCGCTCGACCTTCCGCAACGCGACCGGCTACTCGGCCCCCGACCAGAAGGTGACCGCCCGCGATCTCGCCAAGCTCGCCCTGCACCTGATCGAGACCTACCCGGACCTCTACAAGATCTTCGCCGAGCGCGAGTTCACCTGGAACAAGATCAAGCAGCAGAACCGCAACCCGCTGCTGACGCTCGATATCGGCGCCGACGGGCTGAAGACCGGCTACCTCGAGGAATCCGGCTACGGCCTGACGGGCTCGGCGGTGCAGAGCGGGCAGCGCCTGATCATGGTGGTGAGCGGGTTGAAGACCGCCCGCGACCGGGCGGCGGAATCGCGCAAGCTGATGGAGTGGGGCTTCCGCGCCTTCGAGCCGCGCCAGATCTTCACCGCCGGCGAGACCGTGGCGGAGGCCTCCGTCTACGGCGGCGCGGCGGGCAGCGTGCCCCTGGTCGCCAAGAAGGCGGTGCGGGTTCTGCTGCCGCGCGGCTCCGGCGACAAGATCTCCGCCCGGGTGGTCTATCAGGGGCCCCTGGTCGCCCCCGTCGCGCAGGGCCGCGAGATCGGTCGCCTGCGCATCACCCGCGGCGACACCCAGGCCCTCGACCAGCCGCTCTATGCCGCCGACACGGTGGAGGCCGGCACCCTCCCGCAGCGGGCGCTCGACGCGGCCTGGGAGGTCGGCACCGGCCTGTTCCGCAAGGCGTTCGAGAAGGCCGGCGCGAAATCGTGACGGCGCCCGGGACGGGGGGAGGGACCTTCATCACCTTCGAGGGCGGGGAGGGGGCCGGCAAGTCCACGCAGATCCGCCGCCTCGCCGCCCATCTCCGTGCCGAAGCCGGCCGCCCCGTGCTGACGACGCGCGAGCCCGGCGGCTCGCCCAGGGCCGAGCGGATCCGCGAGGCGCTGCTGGCGGGGCTGGCCAAGCCCTACGGCCCCTTCGCCGAGGCGCTGCTGTTCTCCGCCGCCCGGATCGACCACCTCGACACCCTGATCCGCCCGGCGCTGGCGCGGGGCGAGATCGTGCTCTGCGACCGCTTCGCCGATTCCACCCGGGCCTACCAGGGCGCGGCCGGCGGCCTGGATCCGGAGGTGCTGGGGGCCCTCGAGGGCGTCGTCGTCGGCCCGACCCGGCCCGACCTGACCCTGATCCTCGACTGCGAGCCGGAGCTCGGGCTCGCCCGCGCGCGGGCGCGCCGCGACGCGGGGTCCGACGGCGCGGTCGACCGCTTCGAGGCCGAGGCCCTGGCCTTCCATGCCCGCCTGCGCAACGCCTTCCTCGCCATCGCGGCGGAGGAGCCGGCACGCTGCGCCGTCGTCAACGCCGCCCTGCCCGCCGATGCCGTCGAGGCCGCGATCCGCGCCGTCGTGGCCGAGCGCCTGCCCGGAGTGCTGCCGGCGCAGACTCATGGCCGGAGCGACGATCGCCCCGGGACGGAGCACGGCGATGCGGCCTGAGCGCGCCCCCGAGGATGTCGAGCCCGGCGACCTGACGGAAGTCCCGCGCCCGCGCGAGCAGGCCGATCTCGTCGGCCATGCCGAGGCGGAGGCCGCCTTCGTCGAGGCGATCGCCTCCGGTCGCCTGCACCACGCCTGGCTCATCGGCGGCCCGCGCGGCATCGGAAAGGCGACGCTGGCCTACCGGGTCGCCCGCTGGCTCATCGCCAATCCGGCGGCGCAGGGGGCGCCCGCCAGTCTCGCCGTCGCCCCGGACCATCCGGCGGCGCGCCAGGTCGCGGCCCTGTCGCATCCCAACCTCGTGGCCCTGCGCCGGACCCGGGCCGCCAATGCCAAGACCCTGGCGACCCGGATCTCGGTGGATGCGGCCCGTGGCGCCCTCGCGCTGTTCGGCTCCACCGCCGGCAATGCGGGCTACCGCGTCTGCATCGTCGACAGCGCCGAGGACCTCAACGCGAACAGCGCCAACGCGCTCCTGAAGATGGTGGAGGAGCCCCCGCCCCGCTGCCTGTTCCTCATCGTCAGCCACGCGCCCGGCCGGCTCCTGCCGACCATCCGCTCGCGGTGCCGGGCCCTGACCCTGCGCCCGCTGGCGGAGGCCGACGTGGCGCGGGTGATCGGCGGCTTCGCGCCCCCCTTCGTGCAGCCCGCCCCGGAGGCGCTCGCCCGGGCGGCGCAGCTCGCGGAGGGCTCGGTCGCCGAGGCCGTCGCCCTGCTCGATCCCGCCCGGGCCAACCTCGTGGCGGAGGTCGAGACCCTGCTGGCCCGGCTCGACCCTCCCGACTGGCGCCGCATCCTGGCGCTGGCCGAGAAGCTCAGCGGGCGGGACTCCGACGAGCTCTTCGCGGCGAGCCTCGACACGGTGTTCCGCTTCGTCTCGGCCGAGCTCGACCGGCGCCGGCACGAGTCGCCCGCCCGCCTTGCGGCGCTGGTCGAGGTATGTGACAAGATCGCCCGCGCCGCGCGGGAGGCCGCGACCTACAATCTCGACCGCCGGCCGCTGGTCCTGTCCCTGTTCGGCGACCTGGCGGGCGCGCTCCGCGACGCCGCCTGAGGCGGCATGGTCGTCTCCCGCCGTCCTGTGATCCCGGGACCCGATTCCGGGACCTGATCCTGTGAACCCTGTATCCGGGGAACCCCTCGACGTGACCGCCACCGACCCGGCAACCGCGAAGACCTTCGGTCTCTCCACCGCGATCTCCTATCCCAACGGCGCCCCGCATATCGGCCATGCCTACGAGGTGATCGCCACGGACGCGATCGCCCGCTTCAAGCGCCTCGACGGCTACGACGTGCTGTTCTCCACCGGCACCGACGAGCACGGCATCAAGATCCAGCAGACGGCGGCCAAGGCCGGGATCACCCCGCGCGCACTCGTCGACGACATGTCCGCGCGCTTCCGGGCCATGGCCGAGGCCCTGGACTGCAGCCACGACCGCTTCATCCGCACCACCGAGCCCGCGCACGCCGCCGCCGCCCAGGAGCTGTGGCGCCGGATGGAGGCCAACGGCGACCTCTACCTGTCGAAATATGCCGGCTGGTACTCGGTGCGCGACGAGGCCTACTACGCCGAGGACGAACTCGAGACCGGTCCCGACGGCGTTCCCGTGGCCAAGGCCACCGGCACGCCGGTGACCTGGATGGAGGAGGAGAACTTCCTCTTCCGGCTCTCGGCCTACCAGGATCGGCTCCTCGCCCTCTACGAGGCGCAACCAGACTTCATCGGCCCCGAGACCCGGCGCAACGAGGTCGCGAGCTTCGTGCGCTCCGGCCTCAAGGACTTCTCGGTCAGCCGCACCAATTTCGACTGGGGCGTGCCGGTGCCGGGCCACCCCGACCACGTCATGTATGTCTGGGTCGATGCCCTGACGAACTACCTCACCGTCACGGGCTTCCCCGACGCGGCCGACCCGCGGGCGAGATTCTGGCCGATGGACCTGCACGTCATCGGCAAGGACATCGTCCGCTTCCACGCGGTGTACTGGCCGGCCTTCCTGATGTCGGCCGGCCTTCCGCTGCCCACGCGCGTCTTCGGCCACGGCTTCCTGCTCTCCAAGGGCGAGAAGATGTCGAAGTCGCTCGGCAACGTCGTCGACCCGATGGACCTGATCGCCACCTACGGGGTCGACGCGGTGCGCCACTTCGTGCTGCGCGAGGTGCCCTTCGGCGGCGACGGCAACTACAGCCACGAGGCGATCATCACCCGCTACACGGCGGACCTCTCGAACGGCCTCGGCAACCTCGCCCAGCGCTCGCTCTCCATGATCGCCAAGAACCTCGGGGGGACGGTTCCCGAGCCCGGCGCCTTCACGGAGGACGACCGGGCGCTGCTGGCCCTGGCCGACGGGCTGCCCGCCACCGTGCGGGCGGCGATGGACAAGCTCGCCCTGCACACGGCGCTGGCCGAGATCTGGGCCGTGATCACCGCCGCCGACCGCTACTTCGACGCGCAGAAGCCCTGGGTCCTGCGGAAATCCGATCCGGTCCGGATGGCGGCCTCGCTCTACGTCGTGGCCGAGACCCTGCGGGCCATCGGCATCCTGGTGCAGCCCTTCATGCCGGGCTCCGGCGCCAAGCTCCTCGACCTCCTGGCCGTGCCGGCGGACCGGCGCCGGCTGGCCGATGTGGGGGAGGGCGGTCGCCTCGTGCCCGGTACGCCGCTCCCCGCCCCCGTCGGCCTGTTCCCGCGCTTCGTCGAGCCGGAGGCGCCGTCGGCGTGAGCCGCGGTGTCAACCGCGGCGACTTCCCCGGCGACTTCCCCGGCGTCTTCCACGACGTCCTGCCCACCCCACCGTTTTCCGAGCCCCGCCTCATGCTGGTCGACAGCCACTGCCACCTCGATTTCCCGAATTTCGCGGCGGATCTGCCCAACGTCCTCGCCCGCGCCCGGGCGGCCGGGGTGACCCGGATGGTCACGATCGCCACCCGGGTGGCCAAGGCCCGGACCTACGAAGCCCTGTCGGAGGCCAACCCCGAGATCTGGCACACCATCGGCACCCACCCGGACGGGGCGGGCGACGAGCCCGATGTGCCGACCGAGGCCATCGTGGCGCACACCCATCACCCCCGCTGCATCGGCATCGGCGAGGCGGGCCTCGACTTCCACTACGACAACGCCGCCCCCGAGGCGGTTCAGGCGCGCGTCTTCCGCCGTCACATCGCGGCCGCCCGCGAGACCGGCCTGCCGCTGGTCATCCACGCCCGCGACGCCGATGCGGAGATGGAGGCGATCCTGGTCGACGAGATGGGGCGCGGCGCGTTCACGGCCGTCCTGCACTGCTTCTCGTCGGGCGCGCGCCTGGCCGAGGTCGGCGTCGAACTCGGCTTCTGCGTGTCCTTCTCCGGGATCGTCACCTTCCGGCGCTCCCACGACCTGCGGGCGATCGCCCGGTCGATCCCACCCGACCGCCTCCTGGTGGAGACCGACGCCCCCTTCCTGGCTCCCGAGCCGCATCGCGGCCGCACCAACGAGCCGGCCTACACGGCGGACACCGCCCGCTCCCTCGCCCAGACCCTCGACATGGATCCGGCGGACTTCGCCGCGCTGACGACGGCCAATTTCCACCGCCTGTTCCACAAGGCCGCGGCCTGAGCCGGGCAGGGGGCTCGGATCGGGCGTGACAGGCCCCCGCCCCCTCCGATACCAACGGGGGCGGAGGTGCCGATGGGCGCAATGCGATTGACGATCCTCGGCTGCGGCTCGTCCGGGGGCGTGCCCCGCGTGGGCTACGGCTGGGGCGCCTGCGACCCGCAGGAGGCACGGAACCGGCGTCGGCGCTGCTCGCTCCTGGTGGAGCGGCAGGACGGCGACGCGGAGAGCGCCGCCACCACCCTCCTCGTCGACACCGCGCCGGACCTGCGCGAGCAGCTGCTCGACGCGGCGGTGAAGCGCCTCGACGCGGTGCTGTTCACCCATGCCCATGCCGACCACACCCACGGCATCGACGACGTCCGGCCCCTGGTCATCCACATGCGCCGGCGCATCCCGGTCTTCGCCGACGCCCGCACGCGCAGCCTTCTGGAGGCCCGGTTCGGCTACTGCTTCGAGACGCCCCCCGGCAGCGAGTATCCGCCGATCCTCGACATGCACGACCTGGCGGACGGGGAGGCGACGGTGGTGGACGGGCCGGGCGGCGCGATCACGGCCCTGCCCTTCGGCATGGAGCACGGCAACGAGGCGGCCCTCGGCTTCCGCTTCGGTCCGGCGGCCTACGCGCCCGATGTCAGCCTGATGCCGGAGGCGTCGCAGGCGCGGCTGCACGGCCTCGACCTGCTGATCATCGATGCCCTGCGGGAAACCCCGCATCCGACCCACTACTCGGTCTCGGATGCCCTGGCGCTGATCGAGACGGTGCGCCCGCGCCGGGCCATCCTGACCAACCTGCACACGGATCTCGACTACGCCACGCTGAGCGCCAAGCTGCCGCCGAACGTCGTGCCGGCCCATGACGGCTTAAGCGTCACGCTGGATCTCTAGGCCCTTTGGATCTCTCGGGACTTTGGATTTCTCGGCACCCCGGATCTCTCGGCATACCGGATCTCTCGGGAGGAGGGCGCTCCGCCGCCTCCCCCGATCCCCGCGCCGGCCTCAGTTCTGGCTGCCGGCGTCCGGCGGCAGGCCCGCATTGGCCAGGAGCTGCGCCGTGGCGGCGCGGGCCAGGCGGTCGTAGCCGGCATCGGTCATGTGCAGGCCGTCGGGACCGATCATCTGGGTCGGGGTCAGCAGCCCCTGGGCGGCCCAGGCGCGCATCAACGCATTGCGGCGGATCACCGGCACGTTGAGCTCGGTGGCGATGGCGTGCAGGGCGGCGCCGTAGGCCTCGGCCCCGTCGGTGGTCGAGAGCTTCTTGCACCATTGCTGGTCCATCAGGACCACGTCGGCGCCGGTGGCCCGCATGGCGAGGATCCCGGCGCGGGTGAGTTCGGTGAAGCGCTCCACGCTGACGCCGCTCATGGGGTCGTTGCTGCCGGTCTGCCAGATCACGAGGTCCGGCTTGTCGGCGAGCACGTCGCGCTCCAGCCGCCGGGCCATGGCCTCGGAATCGTCGCCGCCCTTGCCGCGGTTCAGCACCGTGACGGCGGAATGCGCGGCGCCCATCGCGTCGAGACGCGCCGTGAGGTCGCGCTGGAGCTGGGCCGGGTAGGTGGTGGCCGCCGAGGAGGCGCCAGAGCCCTCGGTCGAGGACGAGCCGAAGGCCACGATGCGGACGGCCTGGCCCTGGGCGATCAGGCCGGCGAGACGGGGCAGGCGGGCGAGGGCCCGGCGCGGCATCGCTGTCCGGACGAGCGGTCGGGCCGTCTCCGGTGCGGCGGCCTGGGGCGGCTGCACCAGGGCGGTGCGCTGCGGCTCGGCCTGCGCGCGCCCCGGCGTGCCGGTGGCGAGCGCAACCGATCCGACGGCCAGCAGGACCAGGCTCAGGGCAGCGGAGGGGCGCGCAAGGATCGGCATCGCATTCGCTTCGGAGAGGATCGATTCGGATGGGCATCCGCTCGAATGGTGCCCGGTATCATGTATTATGGGGAGGAATTGTGTCGTCCGCCAGCGGTTTAGCACCCCGGGCGGCCGTTGCGCGCCGGAGAACTGGCAACGGCGTGAATCGGCCGTGTGGAGATTGCATGAATACGGGGTGTCGGGAATGGGTGAACCCTTCGTAGCCTGAGGCCCCTGCCCCGGTCCGGCGGGTTCTAGTTCCATAATATATCTTATGCGAACGCCGTTCCCGGGCCCGAACCAGGGTCTGATGACGGGTCTGGGACGACCATCCGGCCGCCGTCCGGGCCGGGATCCGGCCCTCCTGGTCGACGCCACCGCGCCGTCCGGGTCGCGCGGGGCGAGGGCGTTTCAGGCCACCGGTTCGAGCGCCCTGCCCTGCGGCGTGCCGAAGCGCGCGAAGCGCAGGGCCAGGGTCGGCAGGATCAGGAGGTTGAGCACCGTCGAGGTGGCGAGGCCGCCGAGGATCACGATGGCCATCGGACCCTCGATCTCGCGGCCGGGCTCGCCGGCCCCGAGGGCGAGGGGCAGGAGGCCGAGGCCGGTGACCAGGGAGGTCATCAGGATCGGCACCATGCGGTCGGCGGCCCCGAGCACCGCGGTGTCCCGGTTCCAGGCCTGCCCCTCCTCCACCACGAGGTGCTCGTAATGGGCGATCATCATGATGGTGTTGCGCAGGGAGATCCCGAACAGGGTCACGAAGCCGACGATCGAGCCCAGCGACAGCACGGCGCCGGTGGCGAAGACCGCCAGCACGCCGCCCACGAAGGCGAAGGGCAGGTTGACCAGGACCAGCATGAGGTTGCGCAGGCTCCCCGTCACGATGGCCAGCAGCAGCACGATGCCGAGGCCGGCCAGCCCCGAATAGACCAGGAGGTCGCGCCGGGCCCGGGCCTGCGCCTCGGCCGAGCCGGCGAAGCCCACATAGGTGCCGGGGGGCAGGGCGACCTCGCGGGCGATCTTGCGCTTGGCATCGGCCACGAAGCCGGCGATGTCGCGGCCGGTCACGTTGGCGGTGACCGCCTGGACCCGCTGCGCGCCCTCGTGCTGGACCTGGTAGCGGCCGGAGGTCTCGTAGATGTCCGCGACCTGCGCGAGGCGCACCACCCGGCCGCCGGAGCCGCGCAGGGGCAGGTCGCTCAGGGCGGAGAGCCGGCCCCGCGTGGCGGAATCGAGGATGACCAGGACGTTGAACACCGCGTTGCCCGCATAGGTCTGGCCGACGATGTCGCCCTGGTAGGCGGTGCGCACCACCTCCATCACCTCGATGGCCGAGAGGCCCCAGTGGCGCAGGTCGTTGGGCCGCAGGCCCACATTGACCTGGGGCAAGCCCGCGGGGGAGCTCTGCTGGATGTCCGCCGCGCCCCGCACCTCGGCGAGCTCGCGGGCGATGTCCCGGGCGGCCGTCTCGATGGCGCCGAGGTCGGTGCCGAAGACGTTGACCACCACCGGCGCGGTGAAGCCCGACACGGTCTCCTCGATGCGCTCGGTGAGGAAGGTCTTGAGGGAGAAGGCGGCCCCGGGGAAGCCCGCCATCACGGCCCGGATCCGGGCCTCCGCCGCCCCCTGCCCCGCCCCGTCGAGGCCGGGCTCCAGGTCGATGTGGATCTCGCTGTAATGGGTGCCGGCGGTGTCCTGGCCGGCCTCGGCCCGGCCGATCTGCGAGGCGACCGCCCGAATGCCGGGAATCTCCTTGAGGGCGGCGGTGATGCGGGTGCCCAGGCGCATGGATTCCTGCAGCGCGGTGCCGGGCGCGGCCGCCATGTGCAGGATCAGGTGGCCCTCCTTGAGGTCGGGCAGGAAGGTCGAGCCGAAGAACGGCACCACGGCGGCCCCCAGGAGGGTGACGAGGAGGCCGCAGGCCATGACCAGGCGCGGGGCACGGTCGATCCGGGTCAGCAGGCTCGCGTAGTGGCGGCGCGCGGCGCGCATCACCGGCGGGTCCAGGGTCGAGGCCTCGCGCCGGTTCGTCAGCAGCCACATCGCCAGGGCAGGGGTCACCGTGAGGGCGACGGCGAGCGAGGCCACCACGGCGAGGATGTAGGCGAGGCTCAGGGGGCCGAACAGCCGGCCGGCGATGCCCGACAGGGCGAGGACGGGGAGGAACACCAGCAGCACCGCGATGGTGGCGTAGGCGACCGCCGTGCGCACCTCCAGGATGGCGTCGAGGACCACCCTCCCCTCGGGCCGAGGGCCGCCGAGGCGGCGGTTCTCGCGCAGGCGCCGGACCACGTTCTCGACGCCGATCACCGCGTCGTCCACCACCTCGCCGATGGCGATGGCGAGCCCCCCCAGCGTCATGGTGTTGAGGCTCTCGCCCAGCGCCTGGAGCGCCACCACGGCGGCGATGAGCGAGAGCGGGATGGCGAGCGCCGAGATCACGGCGGTGCGCCAGTCGTACAGGAAGACGAACAGCACCACGACCACCAGGATGCCGCCGAGCCCGAGGGCCTGCAGCACGTTGCCGTTGGCGATGGCGATGAAGTTGGCCGGGCGGAACAGGTCGGCGTGCAGGGTCACGCCCTCGCGCTCCAGGGCCGGGCGCAGGTCCTCCAGGGCCGCCTCGACCCGGGCGGTGACCGCGCGGGTGTTGGCGCCGTACTGGGCGCCGACCATGAGGAGGACGCCGGGCCGGCCGTCCACCAGGGCGGCGCCGATCGCCGGCTCGCCGGTGGCGACCACGGTGGCGACGTCCGCCAGGGTCACGCTGGCCCCGCCCTCGTTGATCAGCACCGTGCGCGAGACCGCCTCGGGGCTGAGCGACTGGCCGTCGGTCTGCAGGGCGATGCGCTGGTTGGCGGTGTCGACGAAGCCGGCGCCGCGCACGCCGGTGGCCTTGCGCGCGGCGGCCAGCACGTCGTTGACGCCGATGTTGAAGCGCACGAGGTCGTTGGGGCGGATCTGCACCTGCAGCGAGCGCACCGCGCCGCCATAGACCGAGACCTGGGCGATCCCCGGCACGGCCAGGAGGCGCAGGCGCACGGTCCAGTCCGCCAGGGTGCGCAGGTCCATGTCCGAGCGGGTCTGCGTGGTCAGGCCGACGAGCAGCACCGTGCTGGTGGCGGAGGTCAGGGCCGTCATCGCCGGCGGCAGGACGCCCTGGGGCAGGCGGCCGGCCAGGGCCGTCAGCCGCTCGGTGACGAGCTGGCGCACCCGGTAGATGTCGCTGCCCGCCCCAAAGGTGACGGTGATCACCGACAGGCCCTGGATCGAGCTCGAGCGCAGGGAGACCACCCCCGGCAGGCCGTTGACCGCGACCTCCACGGGCTGCGTCACCAGCACCTCGACCTGCTCCGGGTTGAGGCCGGGGGCCTCGGTCTGGATCACCACGGCGGGGGGCGCGAATTCCGGGAAGACGTCGTACTGGGCGTCCGCCAGCACGACGAAGCCGTAGGCGGCGAGCGCCAGGCTGAGCGCCAGGACGATGCCGCGGAAGCGGACCGCGAAGGCGACCAGGGCCGCCTGCGGGCCGCGACCGCCCGGCCCTTCGGGCCCCCCCGCCTCAATCGTCATCGACGCCGCCCGAGACCTGGAGCTGGCTCTTCATCTCCTCGGAGAGGAGCGCCTGCGCCCCCGAGAGCACGATCTCGGTGCCGCCCGGCAGATCCTCCACCACGAAGGCGTCGGCCGACATCGGCGGGTCGGCCTTCAGCCGGTGGCGGGCGAAGGCGTCGGCCCCCACCGCCCGGTAGATCCAGGCCGCCCCCTGCCAGTGCACCACCGCGTCCTCGGGCACGCTGAGGCCGGTGACGCTGCGGTCGGCCGCCAGGAAGGCCAGCATGCTCATGCCGGGCAGGAAGCCGCTGTCGCCCGGCACGGTGTAGAAGAAGCTCAGGCCCTGGATCCGCGGATCCGTGCGGGTGGCGGGCGAGACGTAGGCCAGGGCGACCCGGGCGCTCTGGGGCGGCACCTCGGCGAAGGCTGCCGCCGGCGGGCCCTTGAGGCCCTCCCCCGGCGGCAGGGTGACCTGCACCAGGAAGTTCGTCCGCTCGATCAGCCGGGTGACGACGGCCGAGCGCTCGACGATGGCCCGGCCGATCACCGGTCCCCATTCCTGCTGGGCCGTGGCCGAGAGGGTGCGCACCTGGGATTCCGCCGCCGCCAGGGCGGCCTGGTCGGTCTGGGCGGTGCCCTCGGCGGTCTCGACCTGCACCGTGGTGGCGTATGGCCCGAGCGACTTCGCCCGCTGCAGGGCGCTGCGCGAGACCTCGGCGCGGGCCTGGGCGGTCTGGAGGGCGGCCCGGGCACTGGCATAGGCGTTGGTCAGGTCGGTGACCCGGGCGAGGTCCAGGACGCTGCCATAGGCCTGCAGCTCCTCCCGGTGGTCGGCCAGGGGCCGGGCCTCGGTCGTGATGCCGATGCGGGCGCGCTCGGCGGCCGAGAGGCGCACCACGGTGCGGCCCTCCTCGACGGCGGTGCGCTGCGCCGGCAGGTGCGCGGGCTTCGCCGGCCCGGGGCGGGCCTGGAGGGCCTCGACATGCGCGCGCAGCTCGCCCAGGAGGCGGGCGCCCGGGGGCGAGACGGCAAGGCCGCCGAGGCCGGCCACCAGCACGCCGGCCAGGAGGAGGGATCGCCACGTCACCGGATGTCTCGCCCTCCCCTGGTCCGCGGTCGTGTCGCCGCCGTGTTCCGCCCGGCATAACGGTGTTCACCCGCAGAGGGAATCGGCCCGCCTCGCCATCCTGCTGGTGGGCGAGCCCTTCCGCGGGCACGACGCCCTGGCCCTCGCCCTCGTCATCGGGGGCATCGCCATCGCGGAGCGCCCGAGGCGGCGGCGCCGGGGCGCCCAGGGTCTGTCTCGACGGTCGTCGTTTCGGGACAACCGGTTCCCCCTTGTCCCTGACGAACGCTAGCCGCCCCCGCCCGCCGGGCGGCGCAGCTCGAACCGGGTGTCGGATTCGGCGGTGAAGTAGTCGAAGTAGCCGCCGCGCAGGATCGGCCGCATGGCGCCGGTATCGACGAGGCCGTCGCGGATGAAGCGGTCGTCGATGTAGATCGAGACCACCTGCCCGATCACCAGGAAGTGCGAGGCGTCGCTGCCGTCCAGCGGGGTGAGCGGCACGGTCTGCAGCCACTTGCACTCGAGCGCGGCCGGCGATTCGGCCACCCGGGGCGGCCGCACTTTTCGCGATGGCGCCGGGGTCAGGCCCGCATAGGCGAACTCGCTCTCCCCGCGGGGCAGGGGCGCCGAGGTGGCGTTCACCGCCTCGCGCAGGTCGTAGGTGGCGATGTTGCAGACGAACTCGCCCCCCTCCTCCGCGAAGGTCATCGCGTCCTTGCGCCCGGACGAGGAGAACATGACCATGTCGGGGCCCGCCGCCACGGCGTTGAAGTAGGAATAGGGCGCGAGGTTCACCGCGCCGTCGCGGCTCATCGCGCTGATCCAGCCGATCGGGCGCGGGGCCACCAGGGCTTTCAGCGGGTTGTGGGGCAGGCCCTTGGTCTCGGCGTCGTAATGCATGGGGTGCCCCTCAGAGCCGGGTGACGATGTCGGCGAGCGCCGGGCGGGGCCGGTCGGGCGGCACCTCCTGGGCGCGCCCGATATGGATGAAGCCCGCGAGGCGCTCGCCGGGCTCGAGGCCGAGGACGTCGAGGATGCGCGAATCGTAGGCGAACCACTCGGTGAGCCAGGCGGTGGCGTAGCCCGCGGCGTTGGCCGCCACCACGAGGTTCATCGCCACCGCGCCGGCCGACAGCACCTGCTCCCATTCGGGGATCTTGATGTGCGGGCCCGCCCGCGACACCACCGCCACCACCAGGGGCGCCAGGGCGAGGCGGTTGCGCTCCAGGTCGCGGCGGGCGGCGTCGGCCTCCGGGTGGTCGGCGGCATAGGCCGCCGCGATGGCGTCGCCGATGCGGGTGCGGGCGTCCCCCGCGATCACCAGGAAGCGCCAGGGCGCCAGCTTGCCGTGGTCCGGCACGCGCGCCGCGATGGTCAGGAGCGCGTCGAGTTCGGCCGCGTCCGGGCCCGGCCCGTCCAGGCGGAGGGGCGGGACCGAGCGGCGGGTGCGCAGGAGATCGAGGGTGGCGTTCATGGCATCCCTGGAGCAGGATCGGGCGAGAGAGGCGGGGCCGACCGGTCCTCGGGGACGGCACGGCCTTGCCGCCGCCATGGTCCGGTTCCAGAGGGCGGGCACCGGGCGCGGCGGCCGCCCGTGACATGGCGCGCCGGCGGCGGATTGGCAACGCCGGCGGGACGCCCCGGTCGGGATGGGGAGGTGCGGGATGGCGCGGGCAGGGTACGGATCGGTCTGGCTGGGCTGCGCCCTTCTCCTCGGCGGTCACCCCGGAACCGCCGCGGCGCAGGATGGCAACGCCTTCCACAACCGGATCGGGCCCAACCTCCCCTCGCCCTCCCTGTCCGCACCGTCGATGTCGGACCCCTCGGTGCCGCCGCTGCCCAGCGTGGCGAGCGCGGCCCTGACCCTGTCGGCGGTGTTCGCGGGCGGCGACAAGCCCCTGCGCTCCGGCCTCGCCTGGCGCATCTACGAGGATCGCACCGACGGCACGAAGCCCGCCATCGTGGCCCGCTCCGAGGCGGCCGACCCGAGCTTCACCCTGGCGCCGGGCGCTTACGTGGCGACCGTGACCTACGGCTTCGCCAGCGCCTCGCGCCGCGTCGTCATGGCGGGCCAGCCGGCCGCCGAGCAGCTCAAGGTCAGCGCCGGGGCGCTCAAGCTCTCGGGCGCCATCGGCGACGTGAAGCTCAGCCCCGACCAGCTCGCCTTCTCGGTCTTCGTGCCGATCGGGACGAACTCGGAGGGGCGCCTCGTGCGCAGCGGCGTCAAGGCGGGCGAGCTCCTGCGCCTGCCCGAGGGCACCTACCACGTGGTCTCGACCTATGGCGGCTCGAACGCGATCCAGCGCGCGGACCTCAAGGTGGAGAACGGCAAGGTCACGGACGCCACCCTGAACCACCGCGCCGCCACCCTGACCCTGAAGCTGGTCGCCGCGGAAGGCGCGGAGGCCTTCGCCGGCACCGCCTTCAGCGTGCTGACGCCGGGCGGCGACACCATCCGCGAGGCCATCGGGGCCTTCCCGCAGGTGACCCTGGCGGAGGGCGACTACGTCCTGATCGCCCGGCACGACGGGCAGGTCTACACCCGCGAGTTCAAGGTCGAGAGCGGCCTCAACCGCGACGTCGAGGTCATCGCCAAGGCGGGGTGAGCGGAGACCGGGTGAGTGGAGACCGGATCAGCCGGGGCCGGGTCAGCCATAGCCGAGACAGCGAAGGCACAGTGAGCCCCGCCCCGTCTCCGGGGCGGGACGCGGCCCCTCACGGCGTCGGCGCTTCGCCGTGCCGGCCGTCGAGGACGACGTCGGCGCTCGGCACGGTCTCGACCACCGAATCCGCCCGGATGCGGTCCGGCGCGGTCGCCTCCGCCACCAGGGCCGCCAGGGTCTCGTCGAGGCCGCCGGTGCGGGTCTGCTGGCTGCCGAGCCGCCGGATCGAGACCGTGCGCTCCTCGCCCTCCTTGCGGCCGACCACGAGGATCACCGGCACCTTGGCGAGGGAGTGCTCCCGGACCTTGTAGTTGATCTTCTCGTTGCGCAGATCGGACTCCACCCGCAGGCCGAGGCGGGTCGCGGCGGCGACCACCGCGCGGGCATAGGGGTCGGCATCGCCCGTGATGGTGGCGACCACCACCTGCACGGGCGCGAGCCAGAGCGGGAAATGCCCGGCGAAGTGCTCGATCAGGATCCCGGTGAAGCGCTCCAGGGAGCCGCAGATGGCGCGGTGGATCATCACCGGAGGCTTCTTGCCGCTCTCGGCATCGACGTAGAACGCGCCGAAGCGCTCCGGCAGGTTGAAGTCGACCTGGGTCGTGCCGCACTGCCAGTCGCGCCCGATGGCGTCGCGCAGCACGTACTCGAACTTCGGCCCGTAGAAGGCGCCCTCCCCCGGGTTGATCGCGGTCTTGATCCGGCCGCCGGACTGCTCCTCGATCTGGGCGAGCACCCGGGTCATGACGTCCTCGGCGTGGTCCCAGAGCGCGTCGGAGCCGACCCGCTTCTCGGGGCGGGTCGAGAGCTTCACCACGATCTCGCCGAAGCCGAAATCGGCGTAGGTGGAGAGGATCAGGTCGTTGATCTTCAGGCACTCGTCGGCGAGCTGGTCCTCGGTGCAGAAGATGTGCGCGTCGTCCTGGGTGAAGCCGCGCACCCGCATCAGGCCGTGCATGGCGCCCGAGGGCTCGTAGCGGTGGACCACGCCGAACTCGGCCATGCGCAGGGGCAGGTCGCGGTAGGATTTCAGGCCGTGCTTGAAGATCATCACGTGGCCGGGGCAGTTCATGGGCTTCAGCGCGAACCAGCGCTTGTCCTCGGCCTCGTCGCCCGCGCTCTGGGCCGCGAACATGTTCTCGCGGTACCAGCCCCAGTGGCCGGAGGTCTCCCACAGGGCCTTGTCGAGGATCTGGGGGGCGTTGACCTCCTGGTAGTCGCCGCGCAGGCGCCGGCGCATGTAGGCGATCAGCTCCTGGAACACGGTCCAGCCCTTGGCGTGCCAGAACACGACGCCCGGTCCCTCCTCCTGGAAGTGGAACAGGTCCATCTCCCGGCCGAGGCGCCGGTGGTCGCGGCGCTCGGCCTCTTCGAGGCGGTGCAGGTAGGCGTCGAGATCCTCCTTGGAGGCCCAGGCGGTGCCGTAGATGCGGGTCAGCATCGGGTTGTTGGAATCGCCGCGCCAGTAGGCGCCCGCCACCTTCATCAGCTTGAAGGCGGTGCCGACCTTGCCGGTGGAGGTCATGTGCGGGCCGCGGCAGAGGTCGAACCAGTCGCCCTGGCGGTAGACCTTGAGGTCCTCGCCGGGCGGGATCGCGTCCACGAGCTCGACCTTGTAGGCCTCGCCCTTCTCGGCGAAGAGCGCCCGGATGTCGTCCCGCTTCCAGACCTCCTTGGTGAAGGGGGCGTCGCGGGCGATGAGCTCGCGCATCTTCGCCTCGATCTTCGGGAAGTCCTCCGGGGTGAAGGGCTCGTCCCGGGCGAAGTCGTAGTAAAATCCGTTCTCGATCACCGGGCCGATGGTGACCTGCGTCCCCGGCCACAGGGCCTGCACCGCCTCCGCCAGCACGTGGGCGCAGTCGTGCCGGATCAGTTCGAGGCTGCGCGGATCGGTGCGGTCGAGGAACTCGATGCGGGCATCCCGCTCGACGAGGTCGTCGAGGTCGCGCACGGTGCCGTCGAGGGCCATGGCGACGGTGCGCTTGGCCAGGGACTTGGCGATGCCCTCGACGACCGCACGGCCGGTGATCGCGGCGTCGTAGCTGCGGGTGTTGCCGTCGGGGAAGGTCAGGATCGGCATGGCCGGGGCTCCTTGGAGGCTCACTCCTGCGTACGCGGCAGGTAAGCGGGGGCGGGTCGGGCGGGTCGTTGATCGGGGCGGCCGCGATGCGGCGCCGCGCCGGGCCGTTTAGACCCATTCGCAGCGCGAAGGAACGCGGATTCCGCGCATCCGCTCCCGGCCCCGGGGCCGCCGGTCCCGTCCCGGGTCACTGACAATCGCCAGTGATCCTCAATCACCATTGCGGCCGCGTGCGGGCCGATCAATTGACAAAGACGGCCTGCCCCGACTTCTGCTGACGGATGGCCTTCCGTTCCACACGGTCGAGACCAGCAACGAGATCCAGAAAATCAGACGAGAGCCGCCCCCCCCGGGGCAGACAGGGCTTTCGCCGGGAGACACGTTCATGCCGAGCCGCGTACCGACGGCGCACCCCGAGGGCGTCGCGATCACCACGACGGCCCACCTGCCGGGGGTCCAGACCGGAACACGATTCTGGCCGCAGGGCTGGTGGCGTCTCGTCGACATCCAGATCGGCATCATCCCGCTGCCGGTCTACCTGATCCTGGCGGCGCTGCTCTGGGTGCTGAGCGCGGAGGGCGAGATCAAGGCCGACGCGCCGACGATGATCGCCGTCCTGGTGCTGGGCGGCTTCACCTGCGCGGAGATCGGCAAGCGCCTGCCCGTCCTGCGCCAGATCGGGGCGGGGGCGATCTTCGCCACCTTCATCCCCTCGGCGCTGGTCTACTACGCGCTGATCCCGGGGCCGATCGTCAAGGCGATCACGGATTTCACCAAGTTCACCAACTTCCTCTACCTCTACATCGCGGCGATCATTGTCGGCAGCATCCTGGGCATGGACCGGGCGGTGCTGATCAAGGGCTTCCTCAAGATCTTCGTCCCCCTCGGCCTCGGCTCCCTGGCGGCGGGCTGCGTCGGCACCCTGGTGGGCACCCTGCTGGGGCTCGGGGCGCACCACACCTTCTTCTTCATCGTGGTGCCGATCATGGCCGGCGGCGTCGGCGAGGGCGCGATCCCGCTCTCCATCGGCTACGGCAACATCCTGGGGCTCCCGCAGGGCGACGTCTTCGCCCAGGTGCTGCCGCCCGTGATGCTGGGCAGCCTCACGGCGATCATCCTGGCCGGCACCCTCAACGCGGTGGGCAAGCGCAAGCCGCACCTCACCGGTGAGGGCCGCCTGCAGCCCGACACCGAGAACGACATGGAGGCGAGCGCGCCCGTGGAGACCGGACCGATCGACGCCGCCACGGTGGCGGCGGCCGGCCTCACGGCGGTGACGCTCTACCTGCTGGGCGTGATGTGCCACCACCTCACCGGCCTGCCCGCCCCCGTGGCGATGCTGTTCCTGGCGGTGCTGGCCAAGCTCGCCAGCGCGGTCTCGCCCCGGCTCCAGGCCGGCGGCTTCATCGTCTACAAGTTCGTGCAGGTGGGCATGACCTACCCGCTGCTCTTCGCCATCGGCGTCTCGCTCACGCCCTGGGACAAGCTGGTGGCGGCCTTCACGCTGCCGAACCTGATCACCATCGTGGCCACTGTCGTCACCCTGATGGCGACGGGCTACGGCGTCGGGCGCCGGCTCGGCATGTACCCGATCGAGACCGCCATCGTGAACGCCTGCCACAGCGGCCAGGGCGGCACCGGCGACGTGGCGATCCTCACCGCCGCCAACCGGATGGCGCTGATGCCCTTCGCCCAGATCGCCACCCGGATCGGCGGCGCCCTCACGGTGACGGGGACGCTGGTGTTCCTGAAGTGGATCACGGCGGCGCCGGTCTAGGCGCCGCCCCCTCCCCTGCCGGCGTCGCAGGTGCAGGACTCAGGGGAGAAAGGCTCAGGGGAGAAGGACTTTCCGGAGAAGGACTCCCCGGAGAAGGGCGAGGGCGGCGCGTTCACGCCCCGCCAGCGGCCGTAGCGCCAGGGGGTGAACCAGGCGGCCCGCGCCGGCAGGGCCTCCGGCACCAGGTCGATGCCGTGGGTGCCGAAGGGGCCGCAGCGGCAGATCCGGGCGACGCCGATCCAGCCGCCCGCCCAGAGCCCGTATCGCTGGATCGCCGCGTCCGTGTAGTGCGAGCACGAGGGCCAGTGCCGGCACTGGCGGCCGACCAGGCTCGACAGGGTGAGCTGATAGGTGCGGATCGCCCCGTGGGCGACGCGGCGGAGCAGCACGTTACGCGGCCGCCACCGCCCCGGCCTCGATCCGGTCGAGGGCGTCCACCACCGCGTCGAAGGTCAGGAGCGTCGAGGCGTGCCGGGCCTTGAAGTCGCGCACCGGCTCCAGGACCGCGAGGTCCGCCCAGGCGCCCGTGGGCGCCGGGCCGCCCTCCTTGAGCATCCGCCGCATGGCGGCGCGGACCTCGCGCAGCTCCCCGGCGCTGGTTCCGACCACGTGGCGGGCCATCAGCGAGGACGAGGCCTGGCCGAGGGCGCAGGCCTTCACCTCGTGGGCGAAATCCGTGACCGTGCCGTCCCGCACCGCGAGGTCCACCGTGACGGTGGAGCCGCAGAGTTTCGAATGCGCGGTGGCACTGGCATCCGGGGTCGCTAGGCGTCCCAGGCGTGGGATGTCGGCGGCCAGTTCGAGGATGCGACGGTTGTAGATGTCGTCGAGCATGGAATTCCGATCCCCTTGCCGTTCCGTCCACTTGCGGTTCCGTCGGCGCCACTTGCCGTTCCGCCGGGACCATTTGCCGTTCCACCGGGAGGGCCGGGCACGAAGCCGGCTTTCGATCCCGGAGATCTGATCCGCGCGGCCTGCATTGCGCGACGGCGCGATAACGACGATATAGGCCCCCACGCACCGTTTCGCGAGGAGGCGGCTCGTCGACCCGGGTCGCGCCCACGGCCAGGGTTGCGCCACGGCAGACGGCACCGTCCGGGCATCGGCCGTCCTCACCCGACGGCCCCATGGTTCGACGATGTACGCAAAGCCTGACAGCCACCCGATGACGACCCGGATCGCCCGGGCGGAAGATGCCATGGATGCCGCGCTCAAGTCCCTCTCCTACCGCCTGACCGAGACGGAGGAATCCGGGATGGAACCGACACGCCAGAACGGCGCCCTCAGCGCCATGCGCAACGACAACGCGCGCGCACCCGACGGGGCGACCTCCGTGCCTGCGCCCGCACCCGAGAGCGCCCCCGAGATCGCGCCCCTGCCCGCGTCCGCCCAGCGGGTGCCGGACGCCATCGCCACCGGCCGCCCGAGCCGCGAGGAGGCCGAGGCCGCCGTGCGCACGCTCCTGCGCTGGGCCGGCGACGACCCGAACCGCGAAGGCCTGCGCGACACTCCGGCCCGGGTGGTCAAGGCCTACGGCCAGATCTTCGGCGGCTACGGCCAGGATGCCGACGCGCTCCTCGAGCGGGTCTTCGAGGAGGTCGAGGGCTACTCGGACATCGTGCTGGTGCGCGACATCCCGTTCTACTCCCATTGCGAGCACCACATGGTGCCCTTCATGGGGCTGGCCCACATCGCCTACTACCCGACCAAGGGCGTGGTCGGCCTGTCGAAGCTCGCCCGCGTGGTCGACACCTTCGCCCGCCGCCTCCAGACCCAGGAGACCATGACGGCGCAGATCGCCGACGTGATCGAGAGCATCCTCAAGCCCCGCGGCATCGCCGTGATGGTCGAGGCCGAGCACCTCTGCATGGCCATGCGCGGGGTCCAGAAGGCCGGCGTCTCCACCATCACCACCCAGTTCCGCGGCGCCTTCCGCAACGACGCCAACGAGCAGGTCCGCTTCCTCACCCTCGTGCGCAACAAGTCCTGAGCCGGGCCGCGATGACGTCTCTCTCCCCATGACCGGCGCCTTCCCGGAGCCGGGCAGCCGGGCCGAGGTCGAGGAGGGGGCCGTCTTCACGCCCCGCTTCGACGCGAACGGCCTCGTCTCCTGCATCGCCGTCGACGCCGCCGACGGGCAGGTGCTCATGCTCGCCCACATGAACGCCGAATCCCTAGCCCGCACCCTGGAGACCGGCGAGGCCTGGTACTGGTCCCGCTCCCGCGGCGAGCTCTGGCACAAGGGCGCCACCAGCGGGCAGATCCAGCGCGTGGTCGAGATGCGGGTCGATTGCGACCAGGACGCGGTGCTGATCCGCGTCGCGGTCGGCGGCGACGGCGGCTGCTGCCATACCGGCCGGCGCGCCTGCTTCTATCGCCGCGTCGATCACGATCCGGCGACCGGCCACGCGACCCTGCGGCCCGCCGATGCCTGATCCCGGCGCGCGGCCCGTCCGTCCGGGGCGGGGCCAACCCTGCCGCGATCCCCGCGTTCCGTGTTCCTGCGTTCCGTGTTCCTGCGCCCGGTCTCTGTCGGCCCCCTCTCCCTCAACGCGGTGCCGCTGATGTGGGACGGCCTGTCCCCGGTGCGTCCCGCCCAGGCGGACATCCGCCAGGCCGCCCCCCCGCGCGCGCGCTTCCCCGCCGGGGCCGTCGAGCCCGTGGCGGCGCCCCCCGTCCCCGGCCCGCGCATCGGCCTCGCCCTCGGCGGCGGCTCGGCCCGGGGCTGGTCGCAGATCGGGGTGATCGAGGTGCTCGAGGAGGCCGGCCTCCACCCGGCCGTGGTGGCGGGCTGCTCCATCGGCGCGGTGGTGGGCGGCTGCTACGCGGCGGGCCAGCTCGGCCTGCTCAAGGCCTTCGCCCTGTCGCTGACCCGGCGCAGCGTGATGGGGCTCCTCGACCTGCGGCTCCGCTCCGGCCTGATCGCGGGCGACCGCCTGAAGCGGCGCCTGGAGCGCGACCTCGCCGACCGCCGGATCGAGGGCCTGCCGATCCGCTTCGCCAGCGTCGCCACCGACCTCGACAGCGGCGAGGAGGTCTGGCTCACCCGGGGCAGCCTCGTGGAGGCCCTGCGCGCCTCCTATGCCCTGCCGGGCATCTTCCCGCCGGTGCGCTGCGGCGGCCGGCTCCTCCTGGACGGGACCCTGGTCAACCCGGTGCCGGTGACGATCGCCCGGGCCCTGGGGGCCGACCTCGTGATCTGCGTCAATCTCAACGGCGACCCGCGCCCCGGCGTGCGGGAGGCGGCGCCCGCGCGGGTCACGGCCGAGGCGGTGCTGCCCGCCCCCCGCCGGCCCCGGCGCTGGATCCTGCGCCGGCCGGGCCCGCGCCACGCCGAGTCCGATCGCATGTCTGATCGCGAGCCCGCGCCGGCCAACGGCCTCGCCACCCCCGGCATGGCGCGGGTGATGCTCGACGCCTTCAACATCACGCAGGACCGGATCTCGCGGGCGCGCCTGGCCGGCGACCCGCCCGACATCGCCGTCGTGCCGCGCCTGGCCGGGATGGGCCTGTTCGAGTTTCACCGGGCGGCCGAGGGGATCGCCCTCGGCCGCGAGGCGGCGCGCGCCGCCCTGCCGCAGATCCGCGCCCTCGTGGCGGCGGCCGCCGCCCGGACCTGATCCGGGCCCGATCCCCGCCTCACGCCATGGTGATGTAGTCGCGCATGGCCCGGTGCTCGGCCTCGACGGCCTCGATCCGGCGCTTGACCACGTCGCCGATGGAGATGAGGCCGGCCAGCCGGCCATCCTCGAGCACGGGCACGTGGCGGAAGCGGCCCTCGGTCATGAGGTGCATGACCTCCTCGATGCTGCAGGCGCGGGTGCAGGTGGTGACCTCGGCGGTCATGTGCTCGGAGACCAGGGCGTCGAGGGCGTTGGCGCCCTTGGCGGCGAGCGCCCGCATGATGTCGCGCTCGGAGAGGATGCCGCGCACCGCCCCGTCCGCATCGCTGACGACGACGGCGCCGATGCGCTTCTCGGCCAGGAGGTGGATGGCCTCGTCGAGGGTGCGCTGGGGCTCCACCGTGACGACGGAGCGGCCCTTCTCGGCGAGGATGCGAGCAACGGTCATAGACGTGTCCTTTCCCTCAAGTCACCCCGGGGACGGGGCGGCCGGGCTTGGCCAGAACGGCAGGGTGCCCGGCTCGGTCTATGGCGATTGTGTGGCGTGCGGCCGCATATGGCAAGATCCCGCAGGATCCGTCCGCGAATATCGCAGGATAATGCATTATCCGGGGTGGCCGACCGAGCCCGCCGTCAGCGCCGGGCCCGGTCGAGCAGCGGCAGCAGGAAGAAGCCCGCGATGAAGCCGCCCAGATGGGCGTCCCAGGCCACCGAGGTCGCCTCGGCGCCCAGCGGCAGGGCGATGACGCCGAACAGGAAGTTCGTCACCAGCCAGATCGCCAGGAACACCACCGCGGTGCGGTTGCGCATCAGCTCCGGGATGGTCTGGAGCGGCGGCGAGGCCGGGCGCTGCCAGGGGGGCGCGCCGGCATAGACGGGGGGCGGCTGGAACACGAAGCGGGCCGCCGCCGCCATCAGGGCCGAGACGCCGGCCGAGGCCCCGATCAGGGGGGCGGTGCTCAGGGGATCGAGGAGGACGTGCAGGATGCCGCCCGCCACGGTGCCCACGAGGGCGATCAGGCCGTAGCGCCAGGCGCCGTAGCGGCGGGCCATCGGCGAGCCGAAGGCGGCGAGCCAGACGGTGTTGAAGATCACGTGCATCCACGAGCCGTGCAGCAGCGCGTAGGTGGCGAAGGTCCAGGGCATCGCGGCGGGGTCGGCCACCACGTAGCGGGCGAAGGCCTGCCGGGCCTCGACGACGTCGGGGTCGCCCGCCAGGGCCGTGGCGCTCCGCAGCAACGCCTCCGCCCGGGCCGGATCGATGGCCACGCTCCAGCGCCCCGGAATCAGGGCGAGGTCGATCAGGGCCGCGATGTCCCAGGTGTCCGGCAGGACGAATTCGCGCAGGGCGTGGATGCCCACGAGCACGCCGATCGACGCGGTGACCACGCCCGGCATGTTGAAGATCGGAACGCGGTTCTGCGGCGGCAGGTCGGGGCTGGCATCCATGCGGCCACCATGTCGGGGCCGCAGGCGGGGCCGCAAGCCCTGCCGCACGGGAAACAAGCCCTGCCGCACGCGAAAGAAGCCCGCGGCGCGCGAAACAAGGCCGCGGCACGCGAAAGAAGCCCCGTGGCGCGGGAACGGACCGCGCCGTCTGGGACAATCCGCCGGCACGGGGCGCGCGCAAACTTGCCGGTTGGCCAAACTTGCCGGTGGACAACCCGGGCGGCGCATTAACCTTGATGAAGGGTTAAGGGGGCGCCGCGAGGGTGGTCGGCATAAGCTCTGCGCCGAGCCTGGCACAGACTTCGGGAGCGGCCCAGAACCGTCCCGAAAGCGCCCGATTCGAGAAGGTCCGTCGCCGGACCGTGCCATTGTGGGACTCCCATGAAGCATCCGACCAGCCGCCTGCTCCACGCCTACTGGGATCGGTTGCGGAATTCCCGCGCCGCGCCGGAACGCAGCGAGATCGAGCCCGGCGAGATCCGGAACCTCCTGGCCGACAGCCTGATCCTCGAGGTCGACATGGCGCGCGGGGCGGCCACGGTCCGCCTGGCCGGGACCCATGTCTGCGCCCTGTTCGGGCGCGAGCTAAAGGGACGGGACTTCGCCGGCCTCTGGGGACGGCCCGACGCCGATCCGTGGCTCCTGATCGAGGCCGTGGCCGTCGACACCGTCGGGGCCGTGGCGGGCCTGCAGGGCCTAACGGAGCGCGACGAGACCATCGACCTCGAACTCCTGCTGCTGCCCCTGCGCCACCACGGCGAGACGCAGACCCGCATCCTCGGCGCCCTGAGCCCGACCTGCGTGCCGCACTGGCTCGGCCTGCGTCCCCTGACGCAGATGCGGACCACCTCCCTGCGCATCCTCGGCCACGAGACCGCCCCGGCCTACCGGGATGCCCGGGCGACCCTGCAGAACCTGCCCGAGCCCGCCAACGACAGTGCGCCTCTCCGCCGCGGACACCTCCTGGTCCATCCCGGCGGCCGCGCCTGACGGGAAAAGCTTTCGTAACCAGCGGCTGTTAGCCTGACCGGCAGTGAAGCCTCGAAACGAGTCGCCCTGCCCCCATGATCGAGGTCGCCGCCCGTCCGCCCGCGAGGCTGCCCCGTGACGTCCGGATCTCGGACCTGCGCCGGCACCACCGCGTCAAGGTCTCGATGCTGGGGCGCTACATGCTCGCGGACCGGCGGGAATATCCGTGCCAGACCGTCGACATGTCGCCGGGGGGCGTCCGCCTGAACTGCGCCGTCCCGGGCGAGATCGGCGAGCGGGTGGTGCTCTATCTCGAACATGTCGGCCGGATCGAGGGCACCATCGCGCGCCTGAGCCCCGGCGGCTTCGCCGTCCGCCTCAGCGCGACGCCGCGCAAGCGCGACAAGATCGCCTCGCAGCTGACCTGGCTCGCCAACCGCGAGAGCCTGGGCCTGCCCGAGGGCCGCACGCACGAGCGCCTCACACCCCTGGTCCCGGGCGTCGTCCTGCGCCTGGAGAGCGGGCGCGAGGTGCCGGCGCGCATCATCGACATCTCCATGTCGGGCGTGGCGCTGAGCACGACCAGCACCCCGGCCATCGGCATGAGCCTGATGGTCGGGCGCACCCCCGGCCGGGTGGTGCGCCACTTCGAGGGCGGCATCGGCGTGCACTTCATGCTGCCGATCTCTCCGGACCTGTTCCACGAGGGGCTGACGCTCTGAGGTCGCCCGCCCGGGCCCCTACGGATCGGTGAGGGGCAGGCTGCGGTCGCCCGGGCTCCAGTGCAGGTCCGGCGTGGTCGCGAACAGGCGCCGGTGGGCCAGGGCCGCGTAGGTGTCGGTCATGCCCGCGATGTAGTCGGCGACCCGGCGGGCGACGCGTCCCGGCTCCGCCCCGTCCAGCCCCGACGACCATTCCTCCGGCATCGCCGCGGGCTCCGCCGTGAACCGGGCGAACAGGTCGGACACGATGGTGTTGGCCTTGGCCCGCACCGCGAGCACGCCGGGATGGCGGTACATCCGGGCGAACAGGAAGGTCTTGATCGCCGCGTCCGCCTCCGCGATCGCCGCCGAGAAGGCGATGACCGGCTCCCGCGCCGCCCGGATATCGGCCACCGAGCGCGGGTTCAGCGCCGCGAGGCGCCGGGTGCTCTCGGCGATCACGTCCTCCACGAAGCGGGTGATGACGCGCCGCGCCAGCTCGTGGATCTTCCGCGAGGGCTCCAGGTCCGGGTACAGGCGCTCGATCTCGTCGAGCAGGCTGCGCAGGAACGGCACCGCGGCGAGGTCGGCGAGGTCGAACAGGCCGGCGCGCAGGCCGTCGTCGAGGTCGTGGCTGTCGTAGGCGATGTCGTCGGCCAGGGCCGCGGCCTGCGCCTCGGGCCCGGCGAAGCGGGCCAGTTCCAGGTCGTTGAGGGCGTTGTATTCGAGGATCGCGGCCGGGATGCCCCGGCCGGCCCAGCGCCGGGTCGGATGCCCGTCCGGCTCCAGCAGCGGGCCGTTGTGCTTGACGAGGCCCTCCAGGGTCTCCCAGGCGAGGTTGAGCCCGTCGAAGCCGGCATAGCGCCGCTCCAGCCGGGTGACGATGCGCAGGGCCTGGGCGTTGTGGTCGAAGCCGCCATGGTCCGCCATGCAGGCATCCAGGGTGTCCTCCCCGGTATGCCCGAAGCAGGTGTGGCCGAGGTCGTGGCTGAGGGCCAGGGCCTCGGCGAGGTCCTCGTCGAGCCCCAGCGCCCGGGCGAGCGCCCGGGCGATCTGGCTCACCTCCAGGGTGTGGGTCAGCCGCGTCCGGTAATGGTCGCCCTCGTGATGCACGAAGACCTGGGTCTTGTGCTTGAGGCGCCGGAAGGCCGAGGAATGGATGATGCGGTCGCGGTCCCGCTGGAAGTCGCTGCGCGTGGGCGAGATCGCCTCCGGGATCAGGCGTCCGCGGGTGGCCGCCGGAT
Source organism: Methylobacterium sp. AC690 (assembly GCF_979256535.1). Classification (NCBI taxonomy): domain Bacteria; kingdom Pseudomonadati; phylum Pseudomonadota; class Alphaproteobacteria; order Hyphomicrobiales; family Methylobacteriaceae; genus Methylobacterium; species Methylobacterium sp. AC690. The sequence continues at coordinate 111,506 of NZ_CEEDOX010000010.1, forward strand.
CGGTGGCATAGGGCGCCCGCCAGCGCTCGCCGCGCCGCCGGGCCGCGCCGGGACCTGTCTCGTCCGCCTGCATCAAGTCTCGCCGCCCCACATTCGATCGACCGAGAACGGTCCGCCCGCCCCGGCCCGGTCCTCCGACGCGTTGCAGCATCGGGCCCCCAGGCATATCTTGTGTTCCCTAGCAGTTGTTCCAACGCCGCCACGCGCCACGATCGGCCGGGACGGCCGGCGGATCTCGAGAGCACCCCGCGAGAATACCCCGATGGCCGACATCACCCTGACGCCCCGCGCCGCCAAGCGCATCAACGAGATCATGGGCGCCGAGCCGCCCGGCGCCTCCCTGCGGATCAGCGTGAACGGCGGCGGCTGCTCGGGCTTCTCCTACGCCTTCGACATCGCGCGGGCCCGGGCCGACGACGACGTCGCGATCGAGCGCGACGGCGCCACCGTCCTGGTCGACCCGATGTCGCTGGAATACATGAGCGGCTCGACCATCGACTTCGTGAACGACCTGATCGGGCAATCCTTCAAGATCGAGAACCCCCAGGCCACCGCCTCCTGTGGCTGCGGAACCTCGTTCTCGCTGTGAATGCGGCGCGGCCCCCGCGGGGGCCCGCCCCCGCGATTGCCTCCCGCGTGAAACTGCGGCACGGATGGGCCCTCTCCCCGACGCCTCCGGGCCTTTCCCCTGAAAGCGCCTCTTCGCCAGCGATCCGGATAAGCCCATGACCTGCTCGAAAGGCCGCCCCCTCCTCGCGTGGGCGACCGGTGCCTCGGCCTGTGTCCTCGTCCTCCTCGGCGCGGGGGGCGCCGTGCAGCCCGGTGCGGCGCAGGCCCAGGAGGCCGCCTCGGCGGTCCAGGACGTCACCCTACAGGACGTGACCCTGACCTTCGGCGACACGGTGCTGAAGGCCCCGCGCCTCACCGCCAGCGGCACCCGTCTCTCGAAGGACGAACTCACCGCCCTGCTCAAGCCCGGCCCGGGCGAATCCTGGGCCTCCCGCCTCGTGCGCCTCGACGCCGCGAGCCTGGCGATGCCCGAATTGCGGGTGGAGCGCACCGGCACCGCCGGAGCGACGCCGGTGGTCACCTACCGCGACGTGGTGGCCCGCGACGTTCGGGCCGGGCGCGCCGCCGAGGTCACCGCCGCCGGGGCCTCGATCCTCCTGGAGGGCGGCCCCCAGAAGGGCACCGGTACCTATGGCCGGATGCAGGCGACCGATCTCGACATGACCGTGCTCGCCCGCCTCTACGGCGAGCCGGGCGACGGCAAGAGCGCCCTGCAGCGGATCTACGCCACCTTCGCGGTCGACGACGTCGCCTACGTGGATGCCCGCGGCACCGCCGTGAAGATCGCCCGGATCGAGGGGCGCGACCTCAGCGGCCGCCAGATCCCGGCGACCTGGACGGGGGCGATCCAGGCCTTCACGGCCGTCGACTACGAGCGGCTGGCCCCGCCCGAGCGCACGCGCCTGATGAGCCTCGGGGCCGACCTCGCCGAGGCCGTTTCCGTCGGCTCCCTGGAGGCCACCGGCCTCAGCGTCCAGGAGGCCAAGCCCCGGGACGCCTTCAGCCTCGGCATCGCCCGCCTCGGGCTGACCGGCGCAGGCCTCCTCCTGGAAGACATCAGCTTCGCGGGCGTCGACGGCGCCAAGGCGCGCCTCGCCCGGCTCTCCCTCGACGGCTTTTCCCTCGGCCCGACGGTCGCGGCCCTGCGCAAGCTCGCTGCCCTGACCACGCCGCCCTCGGATGCCGAGCTGCGCCTGCTGACCCCGGCCCTCGGCACCCTGGCCCTGAAGGATCTCAGCCTCGACCTGCCGCCCGAGGCGAAGGCGCCCCGCGACCCGGCCGAGAAGATGCTGACCGACAAGGCATTGGCCGACAGGACGGCGCCCGCCCCGACCCAGGTCGGCCTTCATGTCGGCCTGCGCGACGGCTCGATGAACTTCGCGCCCCCGCGCGACGGGGTGCCGACGGCCGGGCGCCTCAGCCTGTCGGGCCTCACCCTGCCGGCCTCGGCGGTGGCGGGGGTGCCGGGCCTCGGCTCCCTCGGCCTCTACGGCTACAACGACCTCGACCTCGCCCTGGTGGCCGACACCTCCTGGGACGAGACCGCCCGCGAGCTCAAGCTCGGCGAGGTCTCGGTCTCCGGCAAGGACATGGGCAGCCTGCGCATCAAGGGCATGATCGGCGGCATCGGCCCGGAGGTCTTCAACCCGGACGTGGCGGTGTCGAGCTTCGCCATGCTGTCGGCCACCGCCAAGGCCCTCGACCTCACGGTCGAGAATACCGGCCTGTTCGACCGCTTCATCGCCGCGCAGTCGAAGGTGCTCAGCCTCAAGCCCGAGGAGCTGAAGCAGGAATACGTCACCGCGAGCGTGTTCGGCGTGCCCGCGATCCTCGGCAACTCGGTGGGCGCCAAGGCGATCGGCGCCGCGATGGGCCAGTTCGTGACCAAGCCCGGCAGCCTCTCGGTGAGCCTGCGGCCGAAGAACGCCGCCGGCATCGGCATGCTGGAATTCAGCGCCGCCCCGACCCCGGCCGCGTTGTTCGATCGCCTCGAGGTGAACGCCAAGGCGAATTGAGGCCGCGGCATCGCGGCAGGCGCGCCGGGCAGCAGGATCACGCCGCTTGGCGGGCCGGCGCGGCGGCCGCCACGCAGGCCCGCGCCAGGGCGTCGGTCGCGTCGAGCAGGACCGCGCTCGGCGGCCCGGCCGGATCGGTCAGGGCGAGGGGGATCTCGGTGCAGGCCATCACCACCTGCCGGCACCCCTGCGCCACCAGCGCCGCGGCCGCGGCCTCCAGCAGGGGCCGCGCCTGCGCCTCCTGCCCCGCCTTGACCAGGCGGACCGCCCGCATCACCGCCGCCTGGTCCGCGGGCACGCGGCAGGTGAAGCCGTGGCGGCCGAGATGTCGGGGATAGAGCCCGGACCGGAGGGTGCCGTCGGTGGCGAGCAGCCCCACCGGTCCGCCCGCGAGGCCCCGGCGGGCGAGCGCCGCCGCCACCGCGTCGACGATATGCAGGATCGGGACGGGCGTCAGCGCCTGGAGCGCGCCGTGCCAATGGTGGGCGGTGTTGCAGGGGATCGCGAGGCGGGTGGCGCCGGCCGCCTCGAGGCGGCGCAGGGCCAGGGTCATCGCCGGGAGCGGGTCGGGCCCCTGCCCCAGGATCGCCCGGGTCCGGTCGGGAATGTCGGCGGCCTGGGCCACCATCACGGCGAGATGGTCCTGGTCGCGGGCGGCCGGCGTCGCCTCCACGAGCTTCCGCAGGAAATCCACCGTCGCCATCGGCCCCATGCCGCCAAGGATACCCAACAGGGGCGCGCCCAGCACCTCGTTCCCCGCCATCATCCTGATCCCCGTCGCGCGTTCCGCTGACGGGATGCGCGAGGACCGGCGCGGAGGCCAATGCCGTGTCGGAACGGCCCATGCGGGTTCGGACTAACCCGCTCCTTGAGTCGTGCGGGTTCTGACGAACCCGCCCCTGGGGTCATGCGGGTCCGAAGGAACCCGCCTCTGGCGTCATGCGGGTCCGGACGGCCCCGCCTCGGCCGCGGCCCAGATCGCCGCCACGGCGGCTCGCGCCCGGGGGCCGTGGGTCGGGGCGCCGTTGCGATAGAGGCGGATCTCCAGGGGCATCGCGGGCCCGCTGGCGACGAGGCGGCCCTCGGCGAGTTCCCGGGTGACGAGGCTGCGCGGCACGAAGGCGAGGCCGTGTCCCTCGAGGGCCATGCATTTCAGGGCCTCGGCCATCGGGTTGGCGTGGACCACCGGCCCCGGCGGCAGGCCGAGCTCGGCCTGCGCGAGCGCGCTGACGCGGCCGAGGAAGGAATCCCGTCCGTAGTCGAGGCGCGGCAGCGGCCGGCCCTCCGCCCCGGCGGCGAGGTCCGGGCTCCGCACCGGAACCAGCGCGTCGGCCCCGACCACCCGGTGGGGATAGAGCGCCGGGTCGAGGGGGATCGGCACGCCCGGATGATGGAAGGTCAGGAGGAAGTCCGCGCCGCCCTCCACCAGGGCCTGCAGGCAGTCGTGGAAGTCGTCCGGCAGGAGCCGCGTCGCCACCGGTCCGGTGCGCGCGGCGAGGGTCCGGAACCAAGCCGGGAAGAACGTCAGGGCCAGGGTGTGCAGGCCGGCGATCCGCACCAGGGGCTCGGCGGCGTCGAGGCCGGCGCGCAGGTCGGCCCGGGCGCCGAGGAGCACCCGCACGCTCTCCTCGGCGGTGTCGCGGAAGCGGCGACCCTCAGGGGTCAGGGTGGTGGGGTAGGTGCTGCGGTCGACGAGGGCCACGCCGAGCCAGAGCTCCAGGGCCCGGATGCGCCGGCTGAAGGCCGATTGGGTGACGTGGCGGGCTTCCGCCGAGCGGGAGAAGCTGCGGGTCTGGGCGAGGCTGAGGAAATCCTCCAGCCACTTCAGCTCCACGGCGGCCGCCCGACCGGGCCTCCGCCGCGGGGCGTCGCGCCGGAGGGTCTCATGCCGGACTGACTCACGCCGGACTGACTCACGCCGGACTGACTCACGCCAGGTCGCGCACCACCACCCGGCCGCGCTCGGCCGAGAGGGCGAGGCGGCCGCTCTTGAGGGCCAGGGCCTTCTCGCCGAACAGCGCTCGGCGCCAGCCGTGCAGCACGGGCACGTCGGCCGCGTCGTCCTCCGCGATGGCCTCGAGGTCGTCCACGGTGGCGATGATCTTCGGGGCGACGCCCTCGGTCTCGCACACGGCCTTCAGCAGGACCTTGAGCAGCTCGACCAGCGCCCCGTTGCCGCCCCGGCTGCGGGTGCGCTCGGGCAGCGCGATGTCCGAGAGGTCGCGGGTGAAGCCCCGCTCCACCGCCGCCAGGATGTCGGTGCCCGTGCGCGAGCGCTCGAAGCCGGCGGGGATCGAGCGCAGGCGACCCAGCGCCTCGACGCTGCGCGGGGCGGAGGTCGCCACGTCGATCACCGCCTCGTCCTTGAGGATGCGCCCGCGCGGCACGTTGCGGTTCTGGGCCTCGCGCTCGCGCCAGGCGGCGACCTCCATCAGCACCGCGATCTCGCGGGGCTTGCGCATCCGCCCCGCCAGGCGGCGCCAGGCGGAGGCCGGATCGGCCCGGTAGGTTTCCGGCGAGGTGAGCACGCTCATCTCCTCGTCGAGCCACTCGCCGCGATCGGTGGAGAGGAGCTTGCCGGCCAGCACCTCGTAGACCTTCACCAGGTGGGTGACGTCCGAGAGGGCGTAGCTGAGCTGGGCGTCCGAGAGCGGCCGGCGCGACCAGTCGGTGAAGCGCGAGGACTTGTCGATCTTGGCCTTGGCCACGTCGTTGACGAGCTGCTCGTAGGAGACCGAGTCGCCGTAGCCGCAGACCATGGCGGCGACCTGGGTGTCGAAGAACGGCTGCGGCAGCAGGCCCCCGAGGAGCCAGATGATCTCCAGGTCCTGGCGGGCGGAATGAAACACCTTCACCACGCCCTCGTCGGCCATCAGGGCGAAGAACGGCGCCAGGTCGAGGTCGGGGGAGAGGGGATCGACGAGCACGCCCGTCCCGTCGGGCGCCGCCATCTGGATGAGGCAGAGCTTGGGATAGTAGGTCGTCTCGCGCATGAACTCCGTGTCGACGGTCACGAAGGGATGGGCGGACAGGCGGGTGCAGGCCTCGGCCAGGGCCGCAGTGGTGGCGATCAGATCCATAGAATCGGCTATACCGAAGGTTCTCGCCTCAGGCGAGGGACGCCGGACCCGGTCACCAGAATTCGCGCGCCCGAGGACGGTCAGGCGGCGGCGTCGCGCGGCGTATCCGACCTGCTCGCCCCGCGCCGGCGGGACGCCAGGGCCCGGATCTGGGCCGCGCGCTCCCGGCGCTGCGTCTCGGCCCGGGCGAGGAGCCAGTCGAGGATGCCGGCCTCGATCCGCGTGGCGCTGGCCGGGTCGGTGAGCCGACGGATGCGGTCGGCGCGAAAGCCGCGGTAGCCGCCACGTCCCCGGTCGATGCCGCCCAGCAGCGTCCGGCCCGGCCCGAGCTTCAGCTCGCGCGCCTCGACCCGCCGGGTGCTCCAGGCCCCGCGCGAATCCTCGTAGACGATCTCGAAGGTGCCCTCGAGGGGCAGGACGCGCCATCGGCCCTCCTGCCCCTCGCGCGCCGCGGGGGCGGGGGCGCGGGCCGGCTCGGACGCCTCCGCCGCGGCCTGCCGCAGAATATCGAAAAAAGCGTTGGAATTCATGGGACTAATATGGGAATCGCCGGGCGATTCCGGAAGAGTTTCGGGGCCATTTCCGTCGCGTTCCGGCGGACCTCGGACAGACTTCGGGCGGGCGTCCGGCCTCGCCCCCGCACCCCCGTCGCCTTGACTTCACCTCCCCCGCGTGAATGGTGCGCCGCTCAATCCCCAAAGCCCGTGATCCGTCAGCCCGTTATGCAGCAGCCCGTCATGCACCGTTACCGGACCCATACCTGCGGGGCGCTCCGGCCGTCCGACGTCGGCGAGAGCGTCCGCCTCTCCGGCTGGTGCCACCGCATCCGCGACCATGGCGGCGTGCTGTTCATCGACCTGCGCGACCATTACGGCCTGACCCAGTGCGTGGTGGATTCGGATTCGAAGGCCTTCCAGGCCGCCAACGCGGCGCGCTCGGAATGGGTCATCCGCATCGACGGCCGGGTCCGCACCCGCCCCGCCGGCACCGAGAACCCGGACCTGCCCACCGGCGCGCTGGAGGTCTACATCGACGACCTCGAGGTGCTCGGCCCGGCGGGCGAGCTGCCGATGCCGGTCTTCGGCGACCTCGACTACCCGGAGGAGACGCGCCTCAAGTACCGCTTCCTCGACCTGCGGCGCGAGAAGCTGCACGCCAACATCATGAAGCGCGGCGCGATCATCGACAGCCTGCGCCGGCGCATGCGGGACGGCGGCTTCTTCGAGTTCCAGACCCCGATCCTCACCGCCTCCTCGCCGGAAGGCGCGCGCGACTACCTCGTTCCGTCCCGCGTCCACCCGGGCAAGTTCTACGCGCTGCCGCAGGCCCCGCAGCAGTTCAAGCAGCTGACGATGATCGCGGGCTTCGACCGCTACTTCCAGATCGCGCCCTGCTTCCGCGACGAGGATGCCCGCGCCGACCGCTCGCCGGGCGAGTTCTACCAGCTCGACATCGAGATGAGCTTCGTCACGCAGGAGGACGTGTTCCAGGCGGTGGAGCCGGTCCTGCGCTCGGTCTTCGAGGAATTCGCCGAGGGCAAGCGCGTCACCGGCACCTTCCCGCGCATCCCCTATGCCGAGGCGATGCTGAAGTACGGCGTCGACAAGCCGGACCTGCGCAACCCGCTGATCATCGCCGACGTGACGGCGGAGTTCGCCCGCGAGGACGTCGCCTTCAAGGCCTTCAAGGGCGTGATCGCGTCCGGCGGCGTGGTCCGGGCCATCCCCGCCACGGGGGCGGCGACCCAGTCCCGCTCGTTCTTCGACAAGCTCAACGACTTCGCTCGCGCCGAGGGCGCGCCGGGGCTCGGCTACATCATCTTCGAGGACGATGGCGGCATGCTCACCGGCAAGGGTCCGATCGCCAAGTTCATCCCGGCGGAGGTCCAGGCCCTGATTGCGCAGAAGACCGGCACGAAGGCCGGCGACGCGGTGTTCTTCTCCGCCGGGACCGAGGCCAAGGCGGCGGCGCTCGCCGGCAAGGCCCGCATCCGCATCGGCGACGAGCTCGGCCTGTCCGACAAGGACCAGTACGCGTTCTGCTGGATCACCGACTTCCCGATGTACGAGTGGAACGAGGACGAGAAGCGGATCGACTTCTCGCACAACCCGTTCTCGATGCCGAACTTCGACCGGGAGGCGTTCCTCGCCCTCGACCCGGCGGATGCCGAGACGATCCTGAACATCAAGGCGTTCCAGTACGACATCGTCTGCAACGGCACCGAGCTGTCCTCGGGCGCGATCCGCAACCATCGCCCCGACGTGATGGAGAAGGCCTTCGGCATCGCCGGCTACGGCGTCGAGGTGCTGGAGGAGAAGTTCGGCGGCATGCTCAACGCCCTGAAGCTCGGCGCCCCGCCGCACGGCGGCATCGCGCCGGGCATCGACCGCATCGTCATGCTGCTCTGCGGCGAGCAGAACCTGCGCGAGGTCGTGCTGTTCCCCATGAACCAGCGCGCCGAGGACCTGATGATGGGCGCCCCCGCCGAGGCCACGCCGAAGCAGCTGCGCGAGCTCCACATCCGCCTCAACCTGCCCGAGAAGGGCGTCTGAGGCGGCCGCGCCCGGGCCCTCCCCGCACGGGGGCGGCCGCGTGCCTTCGGGCCGGCGGGACTCCGCGCGCATGACCGTCGTCCTCCGGCCCGCCGAGGCCCTGGCCCGCGCCGTCGAACGCCTCGCGGCGCAGGGCTTCGCGGTGGTGGCCCGCAACACCCGGGGCGACAGCGTCTACCTCAAGCCCGAGGCCTGCGCCTTCGCCCTGCGGGTCTCGAATCACGCCCGCACGGCAAAGCAGCGCAAGAACCACCCCGACGCCATCACCAGCCTCGTCCTGCGCGACCCGACCTCCGAGGCGGCGCTGGCGGAGGCGGTGGCCGTGGCGGTGCGGAATTTCGCCGGCGAGCGAGCGAAGCGGGAGCGCGAAACGGGTGCGAACGGACCATCCCAGGCCTGAATATAGGGCTAGAACAGGCTTTTATTGATAGATATTTGGGGTTCCATGAGAGAAGTGGGCCGGTCGCTCGATCTCTCCGGAGCTCCGCCCGCGTCCCACGCCCACCTCCCACGCCTGTATCCCTGTCAGGTCGTCAGAGCGCGGAACGCGCGACACGCCCCTGTGACCTCGCGGCCCTGAGAGTCGAACGCGGACGGCTCCGCGTCGGGCCTCTCCTCTCCCGGGCGTACGATCCCGATCTGCCCCGGACGCGGGCCGGCGAGAGCGGCTTCGCAGTGCTGCGTGCGACCCGGATCGCACGGATGGTGGCCTTCGATTTCCCTGGCATCCAGCGCATCATCGGGAATGAAAGAAGGCCGACCCGATGACGAACGCCAGGCAGATCGAGCAGGTTTTCGGGCCCCTGGCAGCGCAGGATGACGACCTGAAGCAGATCGGGTCCCCTATCTCGGGCTTCGTCCGGGCCGCCACGTGGCCCTGCGCGTCCTGATCGACCGCAGTTCGCACGAGGACGTCTGTACGCCGCAAAGGACGATGTTGCAGAGCTTCATGCCCGGTGCCGATCTGCTGACGAGCATCGGCTGTTCCGGCTACCTGCATCGTCCCGCGTGGCCGAATGGGACTGGTCGGACCCGGCGACGATCGAGAACCTGCTCCCGGTCATCGCAATGGGTGCACTTCCCCGGCTTCGAGCGATCGATGCTCCGTCGGCATTCTGGGCGGTCTGCACCGACGGCACCGATCGCAAGGTGCGGCAAGGGCCGGAAGCCTGCCTGATCTTCCACATCGCTCGCGGCGACCTGGATGCGGCACGGGCGCGAAACGCCGCCGGATGGTCCGGAGCGTGAGCGAGCCGCTTCTGGCCGGCGACCGGGCCGCGCTCGCGACAATCCTGCACGGCCGGGAAGCGGACAACATCCGCGGCACCGAGATCCAGCCCTACCGGGGGCCGACGCCGGTCCCGCCGAAGGACGCGTCAGCCCTCGGCCGGCGCGTCATCGCGAAAATACGGCTCCACGGGGCCCTTCAGCTTCACCGTCATCGGATTGCCGGCGCGGTCCAGGGTCTTGCCGGCCGAGAGGCGGACCCAGCCCTCGCTGACGCAGTATTCCTCGACATTGGTCTTCTCGACGCCCTTGAAGCGGATGCCGATGCCGCGCTCGAGGATCTTCTCGTCGTAGTACGGGCTGTTGGGATTCACAGCGAGGCGGTCGGGGGGCGTGTCGGACATCGTCGCGGGCCTTGGATCGGTTCAGGTCATGCGGAGCAGGAGCGCATGCGGGTACGGGATTCGGCGCGGGGCCGCAACGCCGGGCCGCCCGCCACCCCCGCCGCGGGGGCGGCCAGGAACGCAATCCCCGGCACGATGGAACAAAATGCGCCGATCGTCAGCGTCGGACCCCAGTCCGGACGCGACAGGAATGCCCCGCCGTAGGAGTTTGTGCCGAAGGGAAAACCGGCCCGGAGGGCGGGCGGGCACGGTCGATCCGGGTCTCCGCGCGCGGGTTGCGCCCATCCGGCAGCCGGTGCAACAGGAGCCCCCAGCGAAGATCCCGCCGATGATGGGAGACGCGCTCCGACGCCGGGGCAGCGCGCAATCCTCAGGAGGACGACCATGGGCGACAATATGTCCGACGATCTCAAGTCGGGAGCGCTCGTCTATCACCGACTGCCGCGGCCCGGGAAACTGGAGATCCAGGCGACCAAGCCCCTCGGCAACCAGCGCGACCTGGCGCTCGCCTACTCGCCCGGCGTCGCCGCCGCCTGCATGGCGATCCACGAGGATCCGCAGGAGGCCGCCACCCTCACCATCCGCCAGAACCTCGTCGCGGTGCTCACCAACGGCACGGCCGTGCTCGGCCTCGGCGATATCGGGCCGCTCGCCTCCAAGCCGGTGATGGAGGGCAAGGCCGTCCTGTTCAAGAAGTTCGCCGGCATCGACGTGTTCGACATCGAGGTGGCCCAGAACGATGTCGGCAAGCTCGTCGACGTGGTCTGCGCCCTGGAGCCGACCTTCGGCGGCATCAACCTCGAGGACATCAAGGCGCCGGAGTGCTTCGAGGTTGAGGAGCAGTGCCGGGCCCGGATGAACATCCCGGTCTTCCACGACGACCAGCACGGCACCGCGATCATCGTGGCGGCCGCCGTCCTCAACGGCCTGGAACTCGCCGGCAAGCAGCTCGGCGACGTCCGCATCGTCACCTCGGGCGCCGGTGCGGCCGCTCTGGCCTGCCTCAACCTCCTGGTGTCGCTGGGCGCCCGGGTCGAGAACATCACCGTCACCGACATCAAGGGCGTGGTCTACAAGGGCCGGCCCGAGCTGATGGACCGCTGGAAGGACGTCTACGCCCAGGAGACGCAGGCCCGGACCCTCGCCGAGGTGATCCCCGGCGCCGACGTCTTCATCGGCCTCTCGGCCGGCGGCGTGCTGAAGCCCGAATACCTGGAGAAGATGGCCGACAAGCCGCTGATCATGGCGCTGGCCAACCCCTACCCCGAGATCATGCCGGACCTCGCGCAGGAGAAGCGCCCGGACGCGATGATCTGCACCGGGCGCTCGGACTTCCCGAACCAGGTCAACAACGTCCTGTGCTTCCCCTACATCTTCCGGGGTGCCCTCGACGTCGGCGCCACCTCGATCAACGAGGAGATGAAGCAGGCCGCCGTGAAGGCGATCGCGGCTTTGGCCCGCGAGACGCCCTCCGACGTGGTCGCCCGCGCCTATGGCGGCGAGGCCCGGCCCTTCGGCCCGCGCTCGCTGATCCCGAGCCCGTTCGACCCGCGCCTGATCCTGCGCATCGCCCCCGCCGTGGCCCAGGCCGCGATGGATTCGGGCGTCGCCGGGCGGCCCCTGGAGAACGTCCAGGCCTATACCGACAGCCTCGACCGCTTCGTCCACCGCTCGGGCTTCATCATGAAGCCGATCTTCTCCAAGGCGAAGGAGAACCCCAAGCGGGTCATCTACACCGAGGGCGAGGACGAGCGCGTGCTGCGCGCCGCGCAGGCGATCTGCGAGGACAAGGTCGCGCGGCCGATCCTCGTCGGCCGGCCCCGGGTGATCGAGACCCGGATCAAGCGCTTCGGCCTCTCCCTCAAGCAGGGCGTCGACTTCGACCTCATCGATCCCGAGGACGATCCGCGCTACCGCGACTACGTCGCCACCTACCTGGAGGCCGCCGGGCGGCGCGGCATCACGCCGGACGCCGCCCGCACCCTGGTGCGCACCAACAACACGGTGATCGGCGCCATCGCGGTGCGCCGCGGCGAGGCGGACGCGCTGATCTGCGGCCTCGAGGGCCGCTTCGAGACCCGCCTGCGGGTGATCCGCGACGTGATCGGCCTCGCGCCGGGCGTGCTCGACTTCGCCGCCATGAGCCTGATCGTCACCAAGGAGGGCGCCTACTTCCTCGCCGACACCCACGTGCGGCCGGATCCCAGCGCGGAGGAGATCGCGGACGTGGCCGTGGCCTGCGCCGAGCACGTCAGCCGCTTCGGCCTGACCCCGAAGATCGCGCTCCTCAGCCACTCGGATTTCGGCCAGTCGGATTCGCGCTCGGCGGTGAAGATGCGCACCGCCCTGGGCCTGATCCGCGAGCGCCGGTCCGACCTCGAGGTCGACGGCGAGATGCAGGCCGATTCCGCCCTGTCGGAGCTGATCCGCGACCGGGTGATGCCGGCCTCGCGCCTAAAGGGGGCGGCCAACGTGCTGATCCTGCCGAACCTGGATGCGGCCAACATCGCCTTCCAGTTCGCCAAGGTGCTGGCCGACGCCCTGCCCGTCGGGCCCCTGCTCATCGGCCCGGCCAAGCCCGCCCACATCCTGTCGCCCTCGGTGACCGCCCGCGGCATCGTCAACGTCACGGCCGCCGCCGTGGTCGAGGCGCAGGCGGCCGAGATCGGCACCAGCCCGGTCCTGGCCGAGCCCGGGGTCGGGCCGACCTCCGCCTGAGGGCGGCGACGGCGTCCGGCAAGGGGGTGACCCGCGCGCCGGACGCAGGGGCGGCGGCCGGACCGCCGCCTCGCCCTGGCAGGCCAAATGCGATAGCCCTTCGCACGAGGGAGCGTGCGACGGCCGGACGCGAGTCCGGCGGCTCTTCGCGGGCACGGGAGACACGGATGCAACTCGGCATGATCGGCCTCGGCCGGATGGGCGGCAACATCGTCCGCCGGCTCCTGCGGGACGGGCACCAGGCGGTGGTCTTCGACCAGAACCCGGAGGCGGTCGCCGCCCTGGTGGCGGAGGGCGCCACGGGGGCCGACAGCCTCGAGGACTTCGTCGCCAAGCTGAGCGCGCCCCGCGCCGCCTGGGTGATGCTCCCGGCGGGCGCCATCACCGAGGCCGCGGTGACGACCCTCGGGGGCCTGATGGCCCGGGACGACGTCATCATCGACGGCGGCAACTCCTTCTACAAGGACGACATCCGCCGCGCCGCCGCGCTGAAGGGCGCCGGCATCCACTACGTCGACGTCGGCACCTCCGGGGGCGTCTGGGGCCTGGAGCGCGGCTACTGCATGATGATCGGCGGCGACAGCGCCGCCCTGGAGCGCCTCGACCCGATCTTCCGGACCCTGGCGCCCGGCCTCGGCACCATCCCGAAGACCCCCGGCCGCGAGGGCCGCGACCCGCGGGCGGAGGCCGGCTACATCCATGCTGGCCCGAGCGGGGCCGGCCACTTCGTCAAGATGGTCCATAACGGCATCGAGTACGGCCTGATGCAGGCCTATGCCGAAGGCTTCGACATCCTCCGGCACGCCGATTCCGAGGACCTGCCCGAGGCCCAGCGCTTCCAGCTGAACATCGGCGACATCGCCGAGGTCTGGCGCCGCGGCAGCGTGGTCTCGTCCTGGCTCCTCGACCTCACCGCCGGGGCCCTGGCCCAGGACGAGCACCTGGAGGACTTCTCCGGCTTCGTCGCCGATTCCGGCGAGGGACGCTGGACCCTGAACGCCGCCATCGAGGAATCCGTGCCGGCCAACGTGCTCTCGGCCGCCCTCTACGCGCGCTTCCGCTCCCGTGAGGAGGCGAGCTACGCCGACAAGCTGCTCTCGGCCATGCGCAAGGGCTTCGGCGGCCACCAGGAACCGAAATAACCCCGCGGCGGTCGCCCCCGCGTCCGGCGGCCTGTCCCCGGACGCGTCCCGCCCCCACCGAGGTCCCGCGCCGATGATCCCCCTGCCCGAGGCCGCCGAGATCCTGCCCGATGCCGACGCGGTGGCGGGGGCCGCCGCCGAACGCCTCGTGGCCCTCTGCGATTCGGCGCCGCGGCCGGCCATCGCGGTCTGCCTCTCCGGCGGCGCGACGCCCAAGCGCCTCTACGCCCGGCTGAGCGGCCCGGATTACCGGGCGCGGCTGCCCTGGGAGCGCCTGCACTGGTTCTTCGGCGACGACCGGATGGTGCCGTGGACGGATGCGGCGAGCAATGTCCGCATGGCCCGCGAGGCCTTCGGCGATGCGCCGATCCCGGAGGGCCACCTGCACGGGATGGACACGGGCGGAACCCCGGAGGAGGGCGCGCGCGCCTATGCCGAGACCCTGCGGGCGTTCTACGGCGCTGCCGTCCTCGATCCCGCCCGGCCCCTGTTCGACCTCGTCCTCCTGGGCCTCGGCGAGGACGGGCACACGGCCTCCCTGTTCCCCGGCAAGCCGGCCCTGGCGGAGCGGCACGCCTGGACGGCGCCGGTGCCGGAGGCGGGGCTCGCCCCCTTCGTGCCGCGCATCACCCTCACCTTTCCGGCCCTCGCCTCGGCCCGCGAGACCCTGGTCCTCGTGACGGGCGCCGGGAAGCAGGAACCCTTACGCCGACTCGCGCGCGGCGAAGACCTGCCTGCCCGCCATCTGCGCAGTGTTGGCCGCCTGGTCTGGCTGGTCGACCAAGCGGCGGCAGGGGGCTGATCTGCACGATCGCAGAGTTTCGTCGGTCCCGGCCGACGCTTCACTGATAAAAGATGTTGATTTGTCGGTATCGGTAGGCGAACACTTTCGGATTGCCGGAATGTCCCGGTCTCGCAACGCTGTGTCATGGGCGTGGACTCTTCCGTAGGCCTGTCCCGCCGCCCTGCCCCTCACCGGCGGTGGCGCCGCACGCCCCGGCACCGGATCGGACCGCTGCGCTCCGTGTCCGAGGCCGCGCCGCATCCGATCCTGCGCGGCATGCGCTCGGGGGCGATCGCGGGCCTCGCCCTGGTGGCCGGCCTCGGCCTGCCCATCCTGCTGGTTTTCACCGTAAAGGCCCCCTCCCCGGTCATGGACGAAGCGCCCGCCGTCGCCCGGGTCTGGGCCGCCGAGCCGGTCGCGCGGGCCGCGGCCGATCCTCCGGTGCCCCCCCGTGCGCCTGCCAGGGGGCCGGTCGCGGCGGCGGGAGCCGGGGCCGAGCCCGTTCCGAGCCGCGACGCGCGCGGCGCGGGCCCCGCCGCCCCGGCGCCGACCCCGGGGCGCGGGGACGGGAGCGGCGCGCGCTCGGCCCTCAGCCTCGACCTGATCCCGGTGCTCGACGATGCGAGCGGCGCCCTCGCGATCGAGGATCCGGCGGCGGCCGCCAAGCCGGTCCGGCCGGCCCGCGCCGCCGCGGCCAAGCCCTCCAGAACCCCCTGACGCCGTCCGCTCACGGCGCGGCATGAAAACACCCGCCGCGACGGACGCCGGGCGGGTCGAAACGTCGGGTGGACGCGCCGCGATCAGGCGGCGCGACGGGCCGTCTGCAGGGCGTTGTCGTTGAGCGTCACGAACATGCCGGCGGAGCCCGTGTCGGCGACCGACGATCCCGTGGCCTCCTCGTCGATCAGCAGGGCCAGCATCGGGCCGATGGCGACGGCGGCCAGGCCGAGAACGAACAGGGAGAGCATCGTGGGATCCCGGGTGCGGTGCGACGGATCGTTATCGCACTGCACAACGGAGCTTGGTATGCCACGGGCCGCAAGGCGGTCATGCGGCCGGGGCCGGGCTCGCCGGCCGGGGTGACGGACAGGCGCTGCCCGTCGATCCTGCGACGCCGAAGCCGCGGCTAGCGATGTACCGGCTCGGGGAGAATCGGCGGCAGGGGCAGCAGGTAATAGCCGCCGACCAGCAGGATGGCCGAGAGGACCAGGCCGAGAGAGGACACGTACAGCACGGTGAAGACGTCGCGATTGAAGTCGGCGGTCTGCAGCACGACGAACGCGAAGGGGATGCTCACCAGTGCGAGGAGGACGGAGAGGACCATCTCGTCACCTTCTTCGAAGCCTTGGCCGGTTGGAAGGCTGATTGATACCGCCGGGGATCGCCGGGAGCGCGGATGGCTTCGAGCCGGGCTCTGGGCCCGGCTCGCGAGAGTGGCCCCGGCCCGAGGGCCGGGGCGCGGGCCGGGTCAGGCGTGGGCCAGAACCCCGGCCGGCTGGGCGACGCCCTGCGCGGCGTGGTGACGCTTCAGCATCGGCCGCAGCACGGCGATGGCGAGGAAGGCCGCGATGAGGTCCATCACCGCCACGGTGTAGAGCACCGTCGCCCAGGTCCCGGTCGCCTGCATCAGCAGGTTGCCCACCGGCACGAACAAAGCGGCGAAGCCCTTGGCGCAGTAGAGCACGCCGTAGATCTTGCCGATGTGCTTGGAGCCGAAGGTGTCGGCGGCGGTGGCGCTGAACAGCGAGTAGACCTCGCCCCAGGCCAGGAACACGATGCCCGAGAGGATGACGAAGGCCCACGGGTTGGTGCCGAAGTAGCCCAGCGCGACGATGCCGAGGCCTTCCATGGTGAAGGCGATGAACATCGTCTTCTCGCGGCCGATGCGGTCGGAGACGTAGCCGAAGAGCGGGCGCGAGATACCATTCATGATCCGGTCGAGCATCAGCGCGAAGGGCAGCGCGGCCATGGCGAAGAAGTACAGGTTGACCTGGAATTCCTTCACGCCGAGGTCCTGCGCGATGACGCCGAGCTGGGCCACCGCCATCAGGCCGCCCGTCACCGTGCAGGTGAACATCAGCAGCATCACCCAGAAGACCGGCGTGCGCAGGGCCTCCCGCAGGGTGTAGTCGCGCCGGGTCTGCAGCACCTTGGTGGAGAAGATGACCTCGTCCTTGGCCGGCGCGCGCAGGCCGAGGGCCGCCAGCATGATGATGCCGCCCTGGATCAGCCCGAAGATGAAGAACGCCTGGGCGTAGCTGCCCTGCGAGATCATGTTGGCGATCGGGATGATCGTCAGGGCCGAGCCCGCGCCGTAGCCGCCCGCCGTGAGGCCGACCGCGAGGCCGCGCTTGTCCGGGAACCACTTGAGGGCGTTGTTGATGCAGGTGGCGTAGACGCAGCCGACGCCGATGCCGCCCGCCACCGATCCGGCATAGAAGCCGGTGAGCGAGGTGGCGTAGGAGTTGATCACCCAGGCGAGGCCGGTCATCAGGCCGCCGAACAGCACCACGCGGCTCGGGCCGTACTTGTCGATGAAGTAGCCCTCGATCGGGGTCAGCCAGGTCTGGACCACGACGAAGATCGTGAAGGCGACCTGGATCGCCGCGCGATCCCAGCCGAAGGTCTTCTGGATCTCCGGAACGAAGAGTGTCCAGGCATATTGTATATTCGCGGCCGCGACCATGCAGGCCACGCCGAGGATCAGTTGCAACCATCGATTGACGGAAGGTTTCGTCATAGGGGGCGCGGCAGCCGTCATCGCCATGAGCTGAGTTCCTCGTTTTGCTTAAGACCGAGCAGTCAGTGCTGAATATCCCGGTCGGAATGCTGGAATGCGGCCCGCACGCCTGAGGCGAATCCTGTGGTTCACTTGCCGGGCAGCGCACTTGCATTATTTGGTATGCCACGAACCCGTGCAAGCAGAATAATTCTACAACGGGTCGCGATTTTTCGGGATTAAACCCATTGCCGGGCGCGTTTACGGGCTTGGACCCAGTCCTGACCTGGTCGATGTCGGATCACGACGCGGCTCGCCGGCCGATGATCGCTGGTGCCGGATCGCAATGCTGTCCTCTGACTGGCGTGACCGCGGCTTTTACCAGGACAGGCTCCGGGAAAGCCTTCGCGGGACATTCGGCGGGATACTCGGCGGGCACTCGGAGGAGCACTTGGAAGCCGCGCGGTCCGACGCGCTTGCCAGCGGGGCGCCAGGATCGGGTCGTGGCCCGGCCGCGATCCCCTAGCGGGGCAGGCGCAGGAGGCGCGGCCGCCAGATGCCGAGGACGACGTTCGCGGTGGCCACCGCCAGCAACACCCAGAGCGTGTTGCGCTCCGGCCCGAGGGTGGCCGCCAGGGTGGCGGGATCGACCCGTCCCGCCAGCGCCAGGGCGCTCTGCTCCGCCTCCTGGCGCATCGGTCCCTGCACGTAGACGAGCACGCCCTCGAACATCAGCACGCCGGTGGCGAGCTTCAGCCAGGCCCAGCCCGCGTTGAGGAAGCCGCGGTTCAGGGTCATGGCCAGCAGGCCGGAGACCAGGGTCAGCGCCAGGCTCGGCAGGACGATCCAGGTGGCAACCGCCCCCATGGCGGCCCGCGCCGCGGCGTAGCCGTCGAGGGCGCTCGGCGGCGGCGCCACGCCGAGCATGACGACGAGGGCCGCCATCGCGCCCAGCAGGCCGGTCGAGCCCATCGTGTGGAGGAACTTCATCAGGCGTCGCCGCACGGGTCCGGCCTCCGGCTCAGGAGCGGGCGATCCTAGCCCGGGCGGATGGTCCGGCGGTAGCCGGTGCGCGCCTCAAGCGTCCCGGTCGGTCGCCACGTGGATCCGGGCGCCGGCCTCGGCCAGGCGCCGCAGCTGCTCGCGTGGCTCGGCCGAATCCGTCACCAGGGTCCAGTCGCGCGGAAGGGGGGCCCAGGCGGTCTGCTCGGCGCGGCCGAGCTTGCCCGCATTGGCCAGCACGATCACCTCGCGCGCCTGGCGCATCATCAGGGACTTGAGGGCGACCTGATCGAGGCTCGCCTCGCACAGGCCGCGCCCGGCCACGACGCCGTCGGCGCTGACGATCGCCCGGTCCGCCGTCATCAGGCGCAGGGCCTCGATGGCGAGGGGGCCGACGGTGCTCATGCTGGTGGCCCGCAGGGCCCCCCCGAGCACGACGAGGTCGAGCTCCGGGGCCTCGGCCAGGAAGGGCAGCAGCGCGAGGTTGTTGGTGATGATCCGCAGCCGCCGCTTGGCGAGGAGCTGGCCGAAGGCCGCCACCGTCGAGCCGGCATCGAGGATCAGCGTGTCCCCGTCCGCCACGAGGTCGAGGGCGGCGCGGGCGATCGCCCGCTTCTCGGCGCCGTTCACCGCGAGCCGCTCGGTCAGGGTGGTCTCGGGCGGGTGGCGCGTCAGGATCGCCCCGCCATAGGTCCGACGTACCGCCCGGGTGGCGGAGAGGTGCTGGAGGTCGCGCCGGACCGTCGAGGCGGAGACCTTCAGGCGGGCCGCGACATCGTCGACGTCGATCTCGCCGACGCTCAGCGCCTCCAGCAGCAACGCCCGACGCTCCTGGCTGCGCATCGACATGGGTTCGTGGCTCTCCCGGCTTCGGTCCCTCGTCATGGCCGAGGTCGCGGCCGCTGGCCAGGGCGTTTCACCCGGGTCGGCGGCCGCGGCGCGGGCGGGACGCGGTGTCAGGCGGCGATCGATTTCGGCGCCAGGTCGACCGCCTGGCGCAGGGCCTCGATCAGGCTGCGCTCGTCCGCGATCCCCTTGCCGGCGATGTCGAAGGCCGTGCCGTGGTCGACGGAGGTGCGAATCACCGGCAGGCCCACGGTGATGTTCACCCCCGCCTCGAGCCCCAGGACCTTGATCGGGCCGTGTCCCTGATCGTGGTACATGGCCACCACCATGTCGTAGTCGCCGCGCCCGGCCAGGAAGAACAGCGTGTCGGCGGGCAGCGGCCCGCGCACGTCCCAGCCCTTCGCCTGGCAGGCCGCGATGGCCGGGGTGATCTTCTCCGCCTCCTCGCCGCGCCCGAACAGGCCGTTCTCGCCCGCATGGGGATTGATGGCGCAGACGCCGATCTTCGGATCGGCGATGCCCGCCTTCACCAGGACGGCGTGGCCGCGGGCGATGACGCGCTCGACGAGGCCGGGCTCGATCTTCGCGATGGCGTCGATGAGGCCGATATGGGTTGTGACGTGGATCACCCGCAGCTTGGGCGAGACCAGCATCATCGAGACCTCCGGTGTGCCCGTGAGATGGGCGAGAAGCTCGGTGTGGCCGGGGAACTTGTGACCGGCGGCGTGGAGCGCCTCCTTCGACAGGGGGGCCGTGCAGATGCCCTGGGCCTGCCCGGCCTGCACCACCGCCACGGCCTTCTCGATGTAGCGATAGGCCGCCTCCCCGGCGACCGGCGAGACTTGCCCGAACGGCAGGTCGGCCGGCACGACCTTGAGGTCGAGGCACTGCACCGCGCCGCCGTCGAAGTCCGCCTCCCCGGCCGCGGACAGGGAATCGACCGTCAGGCCGGAACCGACGATCCGCCCGGCCTGCCGCAGGCGCTCGGCGTCGCCGATGACCAGGGGCCGGCACGTCGCCTGGACGTCGGCATGGGCCAGGGCCTTCATGATGATCTCCGGCCCGATGCCGGCGGGATCGCCCATGGTGATCGCCAGGGTCGGGCGGGTGGAGCTGGGGCCGGTCATGAGAAGCGTCCTTCGGTTCGGGCGACGCGCAGGCGCGCGCGAATGCGGATGAGGGAGTCGGCGTCGCCGAAGGCGCCGGCCTTGGTGGCGACCGGCACGGTGAGCCGTCCCAGGGTCAGGCCGAGGGAGACCCCCGGCTCGATCTCGTCGACGAGGCGGATGCCGTCGACGCCGAGGCGCGCCAGCAGCGCCGCGGCGGTCTCGCCCCCGGTGGCCGCCACGGCCCCGATCCGGCCCGCCACCGGGTCGAGGGCCTCGGCGAGGCCCCGGGCCAGGCGCGGGCCGAGGGCCATGTCGGGCTCGCCCGCGGTGGTGATCTCCACCAGGGCGTCGCCGCCGGCCTCGAGGATGGCGGCGACGCGGCCGGCGAAGGCGGCCCGGCCCGGTCCGTCGTCGAGCAGCGTCTCGGGGTCCACGGGCAGGTGGGTGACGCCGTCGCATCCGGCAAGCCTGCGGGCGGCCGCGCGGCTGGCGGCCGCCAGCGAGCCGACCACGATCAGGCTGCCGAAGCGGCTCGGCGGGTGCGACCGGGGCGGGATCGCCGGCGCCGTCGGGAGGCCGGCGAGCGCATGCGCGAGGCCCGCGCTGCCGATGAAGAACGGGACCGGCGCCACGGACAAGCCCGCCGCCGCGATCCGGCCGAGGTCGGCCTCGGTCTCGGCGTCGCAGACCGCGACGGCCGGCCCCGCGGCGGCGATCCGGGCGAGGTCGGCGGCGAGGCCGGGTCCGCGGACGGCCGCCAGCGGCACCGTCTCGCTGCGGATCCCCGCGCTGGCGAGGACGGCCCCGAGATCGGCACTCGCGTAGGTGTGGTCGCGGCGCCAGACCTCCGCCGCCTCGAGGGGGCGGCCGTCCACCCGGACCCGGCCCTCCAGCGTGGTCCGGCCGGTGGCCGGGAAGGCCGGGGCGCAGATCCCGAAGGCGGAGCCGGTCTGGGCTGCCAGGACCGCCATGGTGGCGGCGGTCTCGGCGGCGGGCTGGCCCCGGAGGGTCGAATCGATCTTCTTGAACAGGACCCGGTCCGGTTCGAACCAGCGTCCCAGCAGGTCGGCGTGCCGCGCCGCCGCCGCTTCCCCGGACAGGCCGCGGCTGTCGGCGTCGTAGGCCAGCACCGCGAGGTCCCGGTCGGCGACGCCCGCGGCGTCCCCCCAGGTCACCGCCGCGTCGAGGCCGCGTCGCCCGAAGGCGATGGCGCAATCGGCCGCCCCCGTCAGGTCGTCGGCCAGGATGAGCCAGCGGCGGGCCGAATCGGCGGCGGTCATGTCAGCGGCCGGCGACGGGCGGCGCGGGCGCCGCGACCTCCGGGCTCCCGGCCTCGCTTTCGGTCTCGACGTCGGCCGCGCCGCCGAAGCGCCGGGAGGCCCAGGCGGTGGCGATCGGCACGAGGATCGCCGTGACCACGACGCAGGCCGCCACCAGGATCGTCGCCGGCCCAGCGGCGTCGGCATAGGCCGGGTTGGCCGAGGCGACGATCGCCGGCACGGCGGCGGCGTTGCCTGCCGTCGAGGCCGCCGCGATCCCGGCGACGCCGGTCCCGCCCGTGAGCCGGTCGGCGAAGAACAGCGGGATGCCGGTGACGATCACCACGGCGACGCCCATGGCGAGACCGAGCAGGCCCGCCTGCCAGACCTTGCTCAGGTCGAGGCCGGCCCCGAGGGCGAAGGCGAAGAACGGGATCATCACGGGAATCGCCCGGCTGAGGAAGGCGCGCATCTCCCGGTCGAGGTTGCCGATGATCATGCCGACGAGGAGCGGCAGGATCGCGCCCACCAGGGTCTGCCAGGGAAAGGCCGAGAGTCCGGCGACCCCGAGGGTCACCATGGTGAGGAACGGCCCGCTCTCCAGGGACATCACGGTGTAGGCCCCGACGTCGCGAGGGCGGCCGTACTGGCCCATCAGCGCCATGTAGAGGCCCCCGTTGGTGTCGTTCATGGCGGCGACCACCGCCAGGGTGGAGAGGCCCGCGAACATGCCGGCCGCCACGGGCGCCTCGCCGAGGACCTGCCCGAAGATCAGCCCGAGCAGGATGGCGATGCCGACCTTCACGATCAGCAGGGTGCCGCCCTTCTTCATGATGTAGGGCGTCGCGCGGAAGTCGATGCTGGCGCCCATGCAGACGTAGAAGACCGCCAGGATCGTCAGGGCGCCGGAGAAGAGCGCGCCGGTGAACGAGCCGAACAGCTTCGGCGTGCCGGGAAAGAAGGTGGCGATCAGGGCGCCGGCCAGGAGCGGCACCACCATCATGCCGCCGGGCACCGCCTCGATGGCCCGCTTGATCGGAATCTGCATGCGCGTTTCCTCCGTGCGCGTTTCGCGCAATTTTTTCGCTTTTGAAGATGGTGCATCGATCCGGATCAGGAGCCGATCGTATCGAATCGCATCATTCTGCGCATAACGCGCATGGCGTCAACAATTTTGCGTGATGCGCGCAACCTTGGGCGGACGGGCCGTCGCCGAAGCCCCGGCGTGCGGACCGCGCATCCGGCTGAGGCTGGATCGTTTCGCGGAGACCGCCCGGGGATCGCGAACGCTTCAGGAAGAAACGCCTCGCGGCGAGCTGAAGAAACGGCGCGCGAAATCAAGCGTCCCGAAGACCTGGTGTTCGGTCTTCTCCCCCCTCTCCGGGGCCAGGCCCGGCGGCGCCTCAGGGCAGCAGGCCGGGGAGCGCCAGGGCGGTGGTGGTGATGCCGATGGCGGCGAGCAGCGCCAGGACGAGGGCGCGGAACCGGCGCTGGTCGATCTGCGCGAACAGCGACAGCCCGGCCAGCACGCTGACGAGGACGATGGGGAGGCCGAGGGCGAGGTCGCCCAGCAACTCGGGCGGGAACGGGTTGAGCACGGCCAGGATCGCCAGGGACCAGACCTGCAGGACCAGGGTGAAGCTCTGGTAGACCGCCCGCTGCATGCGCGGTTCCCAGCCACGCACCAGGCTCCAGGCGGTGGGAAGCGCGCCCGACAGCCCGGCGATGCCACCGAGGATACCGCCGAGGAAGCCCACGGCGCCGTCGCTCCAGGCATTGCCGAACGGCACCCGGAAGTCGCTGCGCAGCAGCGCCACCCCGGCGCTGTAGAGGATCAGGAAGACCCCGATCAGCACCTTGATCAGGGCGGGATTGAGATCGTTGAGGAGGTAGATGCCGATCGGCGCCCCGAGGAGTCCGGGGCCGATCATCGCCAGGGCCGTCGCCCGCGGCGGCAGGGTCCGCAGCCGCATCACCGACAGGGCCTGCGAGAGGATGCTGCAGGTCAGCACCAGGGCGGTCGCCTCGACCGGCGCCCGGATCGACAGCAGGGTGCCGGAGGCCACCAGGGCGAAGGCGAAGCCCGTCAGGCCGGAGATGAGGCCGGCGCAGGCGAGGCACAGGACGATCTGGAGGGTCTCGCTCACGCGGCGTCTCGGTCTGCGGGGATCGTCGGGAGGCGGACCGGCCGGACCGCGGAACGTGAGTATTTATGTCTTATATAAGATTACGCGGGGATCAAGCCGGTGGCGATGCGGGCGACGGGCCGCTCGGGGGAAGCGGATGGCCGGCGGCGCGTTTCCCCGGGCGGGATCGCTCCGGACGCGTCCGCTGACACGACCGGGGCGCCTTCCGGATTGACGCCGGAAAATCTCATGTCTTATACAAGACTCAGTCGCCGCAAAGAGCCGACGGCTTCACCAAGGAGGA
The DNA here is from genome assembly GCF_979256535.1 of Methylobacterium sp. AC690. NCBI lineage: Bacteria > Pseudomonadati > Pseudomonadota > Alphaproteobacteria > Hyphomicrobiales > Methylobacteriaceae > Methylobacterium > Methylobacterium sp. AC690. The sequence goes on from NZ_CEEDOX010000010.1 coordinate 135,363, forward strand.
TCTCGGAATGAACAGCCACGCCGGATCGGGCGAGGGGCGGACGAAGCCGCACCTTCTCGCCCACAGCCCGCTGGACAACGTCGCCGTCGCGGTCATCGAGGGCCTCGGTGCCGACACCGATGCGTTCGGCGTCATCACCGAAAACGATTCGACCTTCGCGGTGCATGTCCGCCACGACATCCCGATCGGCCACAAGGTGGCGCTCACCGACCTGAAGGCCGGCGACACGGCCATCAAGTACGGCCAGGACATCGGCAAGATCATCAAGGACGTCGCCAAGGGCGAACACGTCCATGTCCAGAACCTCAAGACGAAGCGCTGGTGAGGTCGCGATGCCCGGAGAGACGATCATGAACGCCCCCGAGACCACCTCCCCCTTCGTCGGCGGAGCCCCCGACCAGTTCGCCACCGGCGCCCTCGGCGCCGCCCGCCCCTCGGCGGACGTCAAGGCCGCCACCTTCATGGGCTGGCGCCGCGAGAACGGCCGCGTCGGCGTGCGCAACCACGTCGTCCTCCTGCCCCTGGACGATCTCTCGAACGCCTCCTGCGAGGCGGTCGCCAACACCGTCAAGGGCACGATGGCCCTGCCCCACGCCTATGGCCGCCTGCAGTTCGGCGAGGATCTCGAGCTCCACTTCCGCACCCTGATCGGCATCGGCTCCAACCCGAACGTCGCCGCCGTGGTGGTGATCGGCATCGAGGACCAGTGGACCAACCGGATCGTCGAGGGCATCGCCAAGACCGGCAAGCCCGTGGTCGGCTTCGGCATCGAGGGTCACGGCGACATCGCCACCATCGCCAAGGCGAGCTACCAGGCCAAGCGCTTCGTGCAGTGGGCGACCGAGCTGCCCCGCGAGGAATGCCCGATCTCGGACCTCTGGATCTCGACCAAGTGCGGCGAGTCCGACACCACCACCGGCCTGTCCTCCTGCCCCACCGTGGGCAACCTCTACGACAAGCTGATCCCGCAGGGGATCTACGGCGTGTTCGGCGAGACCTCGGAGATCACCGGGGCCGAGCACCTCTGCCGCGAGCGCGCCGCCACGCCGGAGATCGGCGACAAGTGGTTCGCCATGTGGAAGTCCTACCAGGACGACGTCATCGAGGCCCACAAGACCGACGATCTCTCGGATTCCCAGCCGACCAAGGGCAACATCCTCGGCGGCCTGAGCACCATCGAGGAGAAGGCGCTCGGCAACCTCGAGAAGATCGGCCACGACTGCCGCTACATCGACGCGCTGCAGCCGGCCGAGTCCCCCGCCAGGGGGCCGGGCCTCTACTACATGGACACCTCCTCGGCGGCGGCCGAGTGCGTGACCCTGATGGCGGCGGCGGGCTACGTGGTCCACACCTTCCCCACCGGCCAGGGCAACGTCATCGGCAACCCGATCGTCCCGGTGATCAAGATCACCGGCAACCCGCGCACGGTGCGCACCATGGGCGAGCACATCGACGTCGACGTCTCGGGCGTGCTCACCCGGGAGATGACCATCCCGCAGGCCGGCGACGCCCTGATCGACATGGTGGTGCGGACCGCGAACGGACGGCTCACGGCCGCCGAATCCCTCGGCCACCGCGAGTTCGTGATGACGAAGCTGTACCGGAGCGCCTGACCGGCGGCCTCTCCCGCCGCGTTCCGGCCCGGAACGCGGCGTCCCGCCCCGACGCCATCGGGGTTTCTGCGAAGGCGGAATTTTTCGCGAAGTGATGAAGACCGCAGAGCGGCGCATCCCGTTCGAAGCGCGCGTGGGAGGAACGCCAATGCAATCAGCGCCGATACGATCCGCGCCCATACGTTTCTTGCGATCGATCTACGGTCAGGTCCTGATCGGCATCGCCCTCGGCATCGTCGTGGGCGTGCTGGCCCCCGGCTTCGCCGTCGGCCTGAAGATCCTCGGCGACATGTTCATCAACCTGATCAAGATGGTCGTCGGGCCGGTGATCTTCTGCACGGTGGTGGTCGGCATCGCCCATGTGGGCGACATGAAGAGCGTCGGCCGGATGGGCCTGAAGACGCTCGTGTATTTCGAGGTCTCGACCACCGTGGCCCTCGGCGCCGGCCTGCTCTTCGTCAACCTGCTGCGGCCGGGCGACGGCATCAACGCCACGGTGGAGAGCCTGGACGCCAAGAGCGTCGCCACGATCGCCGGCAAGGCCCACGCCCAGAGCGTGATGGAGATCATCGCCAACATCATCCCGCACAGCGCCGTGGACGCCTTCGCCAAGGGCGACCTCCTGCAGGTGATGTTCTTCTCCGTGCTGGTGGGGATGGGCCTCGCCGCCATGGGGCCGAAGGGGCAGTTCCCCCTCAGGGTCATCCACGCCTTCGGCGATATCCTGATGAAGGTCGTGGGCATCATCATGCGCTTCGCCCCCATCGGGGCGTTCGGGGCCATGGCCTTCACCATCGGCAAGTTCGGCCTCGGCATCCTGGCCCAGTACGGCATGCTGATCCTGTCCCTCTACCTGACCTTCTTCGTGTTCATCGTGCTGTTCCTCGGCGGCGTGATGCGGTTCTACGTGGGCTTGAGCCTGTGGAAGCTGTTCCTCTACGTCCGCGAGGAGATGTTCATCCTGCTCGGCACGACCAGCACGGAATCGGTCCTGCCGCGCCTGATGGCCAAGCTCGGCGGTCTCTCCGTCGAGAAGGGCGTCACCGGCCTGGTGATGCCGGCCGGCCTGTCCTTCAACATGGACGGCTCGTGCATCTACCTCACCATGGCGATCGGCTTCATCGCCCAGGCGCTCAACATCCCGCTCACCTGGGAGCAGGAACTCGGGATCCTCGCCATCGCGCTGGTGACCTCGAAGGGGGTCGCGGGCGTCGCCGGGGCCATCCTGTTCGTGCTCGCCGCCACCCTGCAGGCGTCCCAGCTCCTGCCCGTCGCCGGCATCGCGCTGATCATCGGCGTCGACCGCATCCTCAACGAGCTGCGCTGCATCACCAACGCCATCGGCAACATGGTGGCGACCCTGGTGATCGCCCGCTGGGAGGGCAAGATCGACCTCGCCCATGCCCGCGCGGTCCTCGACGGGCGCATCCAGCCCGACCTCGACAGCCTCGACGAGCCGGACGAGGCGTTCGAGGAGGCGCCCGCCCCCCCGAGCCCGGCCCGCCACCGGGCGATGGCCGCCGCGCTCCCCGCCACCTGACGCGCCGCGTCCCCGCAAACCGGAGGCCCAGTGCCATGACGCCACCAGATATGACCCCATCCCCGACCCGGACCGGCCGCATGCCGAAGGTCGTGATCGCCGAGTTCATGGACGAGGCCGCCATCGCGGCCGAGCTCGGCGGGTTCGCCACGCACTACGACCTGGCCCTGGTGGACCGGCCCGAGGATCTGCGGGCGGCGCTGGCCGATGCGGACGCCCTCGTGGTCCGCAACCGCACCCAGGTGAACGCGGCGCTCCTGGCCGCCGCCCCCGACCTGAAGGTGGTCGGGCGCCTCGGCGTCGGCCTCGACAACATCGACCTTGACGCGTGCCGGGCGCGCGGCGTCGCCGTCTATCCCGCCACCGGCGCCAACGACGTCGCGGTGGCCGAGTACGTCATCGGCACCGCCATGCTGCTCCTGCGCGGCGCCTACGGGGCCAGCGCCGCGGTGGCGGCCGGGACCTGGCCGCGCAACGCCCTGATGGGCCGGGAGATCTCGGGCAAGCGCCTCGGCCTCGTCGGCTTCGGTGCCATCGCCCGCGAGACCGCCCGGCGCGCTCTCGCCCTCGGGATGCGGGTCTCGGCCTACGACCCCTTCCTGCCGGCCGACGACCCGGCCTGGCGACCGGACGGCGGTCCGGTGGTGCGCGCCGATCGCGACGGGCTCATCGCCGACAGCGACGTCCTCTCCCTGCACGTGCCGCTCACGCCCGAGACCCGGGGGATGATCGATGCGGGCGTCCTCGCCCGGATGCCCGCCGGGGCGGTGCTGATCAACGCCGCCCGGGGCGAGGTGGTCGACGGCGCCGCGGTTGCGGCGGCGCTCAGGGCCGGGCACCTCGGCGGGGCCGCCCTCGACGTCTTCCCGCACGAACCCCTCGATGCCGCCGCGGGCGCCCTCTTCCGCGACCTGCCCAATCTCATCCTGACGCCGCACATCGCCGGAGTGACCCGGGAATCGAACGTGCGCGTGTCCCGCGTCACGGCCCAGGCCGTGCGCCGCCACCTCTCCGAGGACTGAAGCGCCATGACCACCCTGAGCCTCGCCGCCGCCCACGCCCTCGTCAGCGAGGCCCTGGTCCGCTGCGGCACCTGCCCGCCCGCCGCCGACAGCGTCGCCCGCGCCCTGGTCGGGGCCGAGGCCGATGGGCTGAAGGGCCACGGGCTCTCGCGGGTGGCCTCCTATGCGGCCCAGGTCCGGGCCGGCAAGGTGGTGGGCGACGCCGCGGTCGCGGTGACGCGGCCCCGACCCGGCCTCCTCGCCGTCGACGCCGCCCACGGCTTCGCCTACCCGGCCCTCGACGCCGTGGTGGAGCAACTGCCGGCGATGGTCCGGGAGCAGGGCGTCGCGGCGGCCGGCCTCCGGCGCTCGCACCATTGCGGCGCGGCCGGCCGCCCCGTCGAGGCCCTGGCCGAGGCCGGGCTCGTGGCGATCCTGCTGGCCAACACCCCCGCCGCCATGGCGCCCTGGGGCGGATCCCGGGCGGTGTTCGGGACGAACCCCCTCGCCTTCGCCTGCCCCCTGCCCGGCCGCCCGGCGATCGTGGTCGACCTGTCCCTCTCGAAGGTCGCCCGCGGCGCGATCATGGCCGCCCGCCAGCGCGGTGAGGCCATCCCCGAGGGCTGGGCCCTCGATGCCGCGGGCGCGCCGACCACCGATCCGGCCGCGGCCCTGAAGGGCACCATGGTGCCCCTCGGCGACGCCAAGGGCACGGCGCTGGCCCTGATGGTGGAACTCCTCGCCGCCGGCCTGACCGGCGGGCGCTTCGCCGGCGAGGCGAGTTCGTTCCTCGACGCCGAGGGCGATCCGCCGGGCACCGGGCAGCTCGTCATCGCCCTCGCGGCGGATGCCTTCGGTCCCGGGGCGCTGGCCCGGTTCGCGGAACTCGCCGGCTCCATCGAGGTACAGGACGGGGCCCGCCTGCCCGGGGTCCGTCGCCTCGCCCTCCGGGCCCGGGCCGAGGCCGAGGGGCTCAGCGTCCCGGACGCCCTCGTGGCCGAGATCGCGGCGCTCTGACGATGAAGGCCGCGCTTCCGAGCGGGACCCGCCCCCGGCCGCCGGCCCTGCGGATCGACCGATTGCCCGGAGCCGGGCTCGGCCTTAACGAGGGACGGGACACCGTGCTGGGAAACCTCTCCTTTCCTCCGCCCACGCCCGGGGAGCAGCGGCGCACCGACATGGAACGCACAGGTGGGAATGCGGTGGGTTTCCGGCCGCTCTATCGGCAGGTCTACGACACGCTCCTGCGCCGCCTCGCCGACGCCGTCTGGCAGCCGGGCCAGATCCTGCCCAGCGAGGGGGTGCTGGCGGCCGAGCTCGGCGTCAGCCAGGGCACGGTCCGCAAGGCCCTCGACGCGCTCACCGCCGACAGCCTGCTGGTGCGCCGCCAGGGCCGCGGCACCTTCGTGGCCGAGCACGACGACAAGCAGAGCGTCTTCCGCTTCTTCAAGCTGCGCCCCGACGGAGCGGTCGCCGGCACCCCGACCAGCCGCGTCGTCGCGATCGCCGAGGCCGCGGCCACCATCGACGAGCGCGACCGGCTCGCCCTCCTGCGCAACGCGCGCGTGGTGCGGCTGGAGCGGGTGCGCGCCCTCGACGGACGGATCTGCCTCGTCGAGACGATCGCCGTCCCGTCGAGCCTGTTCCCCGGCCTGGCCGCGATGGAGCTCCCGAACACGCTCTACAGCCTCTACGCGACCCGGTTCGGCATCACGATCGCCACCGCGCACGAGCGCCTGAAGGCGATCGCCCTGGGCCCCGACAAGGCGCCCCTGCTGGGGGTGCCGGCGGGGATTCCGGTGCTCGAGGTCGACCGCGTCGCCGTCGATCTCGAGGACCGGCCGGTGGAGTGGCGCCTGTCGACCTGCCTCACCGAGGACATCCACTACGCCTCCGTCCTGCGCTGACCGCGCGGACGCCTTCAGCCGGACGGGAGATGACCGGGATGACCGAGACCGATCGCAGAACGCTCCTCCGGCAGGCCGGGGCCGGCCTGCTCGCGGCGTCCGGGGCCGCCCTCGCGCCCTGGGCGGCCCGGGCCGGCGAGTCCGTCACCCTGCCCTTCGGCAACGGCGAGCGCCCCCTCGTGGCCTATCCGGGCAAGCGCCCGCTGCTGCAGATGACGGCGCGGCCGCCGCAGCTCGAGACGCCCTTCGGGGTGTTCGACGAGGGGGTGATCACGCCGAACGACGCCTTCTTCGTCCGCTACCACCTGGCCGACATCCCGACCACCATCGATCCCGAGGCCTTCCGCCTGACGGTGTCGGGCCATGTCGACGGGCCGGTCGCGCTGTCGCTGGCCGAGCTGAAGGCGATGCCGGGGGCCGAGATCGTCGCGGTCAACCAGTGCTCGGGCAATTCGCGCGGCTTCGTCGCGCCGCGGGTCGCGGGCGGGCAACTCGCCAACGGCGCCATGGGCAACGCCCGCTGGACCGGCGTCCCCCTGAAGGCCGTGCTCGACCGGGCGGGCGTGAAGGCCGGGGCGGTGCAGGTCGTCTTCGAGGGGCTCGACGGCCCGGTCCTGCCCGAGACCCCCGACTTCGCCAAGGCGCTGGGCGTCGATCATGCCCGCGACGGCGAGGTGATGCTGGCCTGGGCCATGAACGGCGAGGACCTGCCCTGGCTCAACGGCTATCCGTTACGCCTCGTGGTGCCGGGCTTCTACGGCACCTACTGGGTCAAGCACCTCAACGCCATCACGGTGACGGACAAGCCCTACGAGGGCTTCTGGATGCGCGCGGCCTACCGCATTCCGGACAATCCCTGCGCCTGCGTCGAGCCCGGCCAGACCCCCAAGGCCACCGTGCCGATCAACCGCTTCGCCATCCGCTCCTTCGTCACCAACCTCGCCGACGGGGCCGCGATCCCGGCCGGGCGCACGGCGTTGCGCGGCATCGCCTTCGACGGCGGCTCGGGCATCCGGGCGGTGGCGGTCTCGACGGATGACGGGCAAAGCTGGACCGAGGCGAGCCTCGGCCCGGATCTCGGGCGCTATTCGTTCCGGCCCTGGACCCTGTCGGTCGATCTCCCCGCGGGGATGCACGCCCTCCGGGTCCGGGCGACGGGGCAGGACGGCGCCACCCAGCCGATGGAGTCGCGCTGGAATCCGCCGGGCTACATGCGCAACGGGGTCGAGACCGTCCGGGTGCGGGCGGCATGAGGAGAATCAGGATGACCGTGCGTTCTCCCGCGGCGACACGGGCCGCCACCGGCCTCCTGAGGGGATATGTCCGGGTGGGATGTGTTTTGGCCGGATACGTTTTCGCGAGCCTCCCGGCCGCCGCCGCACCCCGGACCTACGACCTGCCGGAGCCGACCGCGCAGCTGCGCCCGGCGCCCGGACACGAGGCCGGCCTCGCGGCGGCCGAGGCCCATTGTCAGAGCTGCCACGCGGTCGACTACATCGCGATGCAGCCGCCGGGCCAGGGGGCGGCCTTCTGGACCAGCGAGGTGACGAAGATGCGCAAGGTCTATCACGCGCCGGTCGACGAGGCGGATGGCAAGGCCATCGCGGAATACCTCGCGGCGGCGTACTAGGCCTCGGACAGGATGACGGGCGCCGCTCCGAGCGGCGCCGGACCCTTACAGGATGGCGGTGATGAAGGCGGCAACCTGCGCATGAGCGTTCGCGACCATCTGCGCCACCGGCTCGTCGGCCAGGTAGACGCGGCTCGCCGTCAGGGTCGCGGCGATCAGCCAGAAGCCGATCACGGCGACGCTGCGCGCCCGACGGTCGCCCGCGTTGGGGGCGCCCTGGCACGCGATCTCGACGGGCTCGCCGAAGGGATCGTAGGCCATCGCCGGGCTGTCGGAACGGTTGCTCATAGGGGTGAATGTCGCGCTTCGACCCTGCCCAATCAATGGATGGGTTTTGCGAAGATTTTCGCCACGGGAGAGCATTGTTCTCGCCGCCGAGCCCGGGGCAGAATTTCCTTCCGATTGCCTCGCGGAAAGGCAGCATGAGCACCAAGAGCATCACGACGGCCCCCGCCGGCGCGGGCAAGCCGGAGGCCGCCGGCGGCCGGATCGCCTCGCTGGTGCCCGGCCTCCTCGTCTGTCTCGCCGTCACGGCGGCGGCCCTGGCCGTGCAGGCCCTGGAGGAGCGCGCCACCGGCCACCCCTACGTCGAGGCCCTGGTCATCGCGATCCTGCTGGGGATCGCCCTTCGCACCCTGTGGAGCCCGGGCGAGCGCTTCCGGGCCGGAATCGCCTTCTCGGCCAAGCAGGTGCTGGAGCTCGCCGTCACCCTGCTCGGCGCCTCGATCAGCCTCGGGGCGATCGTCGCCTCCGGCACGAGCCTCCTCGTCGGCATCGTCGCCACGGTGGTGCTGGCGATCGTGGCCAGCTACGCCATCTGCCGGGTGCTCGGCCTGCCGCCCCGCATGGCGATCCTGGTGGCCTGCGGCAACGCCATCTGCGGCAACTCCGCCATCGCCGCGGTGGCGCCGGTGATCGGGGCCGACAGCAAGGACGTGGTGGCCGCCATCGCCTTCACGGCGGTGCTCGGCGTGCTGATGGTGCTGGGCCTGCCCCTGTTCATCCCCCTCGCCGGCCTGTCCGAGCACCAGTACGGCACCCTGGCGGGCCTCACGGTCTACGCGGTGCCGCAGGTGCTCGCCGCCACGGTGCCGGTGGGCATCCTGGCGACCCAGGTCGGCACCCTGGTCAAGCTCGTGCGCGTCCTGATGCTCGGGCCCGTGGTGGTGGCGTTTTCCTTCATCGCGCCACACCTGCCGGCGGAGGGCTCTTCGGCCAAGGGCCGGCCCGGGCGCCTCGGCTTCTTCAAGATCGTGCCCTGGTTCATCCTGGGCTTCCTGGCCCTCGCGACCCTGCGCTCGGTCGGGCTCGTCCCCGACGCGGCCTCCCAGCCGGTGACGCGCCTCGCCGGCCTGCTCACCGTGGTGTCGATGGCGGCCCTGGGCCTCGGCGTCGACGTGCGGGTCCTGGCCCGGGTCGGCGGCCGGGTCACCCTGGCGGTGACCGGCTCGCTCGTCGTCCTCCTGCTCGTCAGCCTGTCCCTGATCTGGGCCCTCAGGATCGCCTGAACGGCCCCGGACCGGCCTCAGAAGCCGGCCAGCACCGTCTTGCCGATGCTGCGCCCGCTCTCCTGGGCGGCGTGCGCCCGGCGCAGGGCCTCGGCGGTGATCGCGCCCATCTCCTCCCGCAGGGTGCTGCGCAGGAGACCGGCATCCACGAGGCGCGACACCTCGGTGAGGATGCGATGCTGCTGGTCCATGTCCGGCGTGCCGAAGAGGCTGCGGGTGAACATCAGCTCCCAGTGCACCGACAGGCTCTTGCGCTTGAACGGCACGATGTCGAACGTCTCCGGATCGTCGATCAGCGCCAGGGCGCCCTGCGGGGCCAGGGCCGCCACGATGGCGTCGCGGTGCTGGTCGCTGCCGCTCAGGCTGGCCACGTAGCGCACCTGGGGCAGGCCGATGCGCGCCAGCTCCCGATCGATCGGCTTGCGGTGGTCGACGACGTGGTGCGCGCCCATGGCCCGGCACCAGGCCTCCGTCTCGGGGCGCGAGGCCGTGGCGATGACGGTGAGACCGGTGAGCCGGGCGGCGATCTGGGTGAGGATCGAGCCGACGCCGCCGGCGCCGTTGATGATGAGGAGCGCGTCGCCGCCCGCCATCGCGCCGTAGGGGACGCGCAGGCGGTCGAACAGCAGCTCCCAGGCGGTGAGCGCGGTCAGCGGCAGGGCGGCGGCCTGCGACGGCGTCAGCGTCCGCGGCGCCGGCCCGACGAGGCGCTCGTCCACCGCGTGGAACTCCGCGTTGGTGCCTGGCCGGTCGAGGGCACCGGCATAGAACACCGCGTCCCCTGGCTTGAACAGGCGGACCTCCGGGCCGACCGCCTCGACGAGGCCGGCCGCGTCGTAGCCGAGGATGTGCGGCGCCCCCGGCGCCGGCGTCACCCGGCCGCGGACCTTCACGTCGACCGGGTTGACCGAGACCGCCTGCACGCGGACGAGCAGGTCGCGGGGGCGCGGCACCGGTCGGGGCTGCTCGAGATCGACCAGCGCCTGGGGATCGCCGATGGGCAGGGAGGTGTGAAAACCGACGGCCTTCATGGGGGTCTCCGTGTCGATGGGGGACGCGTCGAAGGAGATGCGGACCGGCGTCGGGCGCGCGACCCCGCCCTCCCCTTGCCCGCGGCCCGAGCGACGGCGCGGTGGACGGGGACGGCTGGGTCGCGGCGAGGGCCGAGGCTGACGGGAGCGTCTCGAACGGCGCAAGGGAATCGCGGCGAGCCCCCGATCCGGGATCGGCGCGCGCTCCATCGGCGATGCAGCCCCGGGACCGTGCCACGCGTCCCGGCATCGGGGAAACGCATAGTTCCGATCGGTGCCATTCGAATTGCAGCTGGATCGGTCGCGGGGAGGCCCGCCCTGACCGGCGAAGGGCCGGCCGTCGGCGCGCGGGCCGCGCGTCAGACGAAGTGCTTGGAGAGCTTCAGCCCCTGGGCCTGGTAGTTCGAGCCGGCGCCCGCCCCGTACAGGGTGGCGGGACGCTCGGCCATGCGCTCGTAGACGAGGCGGCCGACGATCTGGCCGTCCTCGAGCAGGAACGGCACGTCGCGCGAGCGCACCTCGAGGACGGCGCGGGCCCCCGCCCCGCCGGCGGCGGCGAAGCCGAAGCCCGGATCGAAGAAGCCGGCATAGTGGACCCGGAACTCGCCCACCAGGGGATCGAACGGCACCATCTCGGCGGCGAAGTCGGGCGGTACCTGCACGGCCTCCTTCGAGGCCAGGATGTAGAACTGGCCCGGGTCGAGGATCAGGGCCCTGGACGGGTCGGCGTGCAGGGGCTCCCAGAAATCCGCCGCCCGGTGCGTGCCCGGGGCGTCGACGTCGACGAGGCCGGTGTGACGCCGGGCGCGGTAGCCGATCAGGCCCGAGAAGCCCGAGAGGTCGATGGAGACGCCGATGCCGCCCTGGAAGCTCGGGTTCGGGGCGTCGACCAGGGGCGAGGCCGCGTGCAGGGCCGCGAGCGCGGTGTCCGTGAGGCGGGGCTCGCCGCGCCGGAACCGGATCTGCGACAGGCGCGAGCCGGTGCGGACCTTCACCGGGAAGGTGCGGGGCGAGATCTCGGCATAGAGCGGCCCGTGATAGCCGGGCTCGACCTGGTCGAAGGCGGCGCCCCGGTCGGTGATGACCCGGGTGAAGACGTCGATGCGGCCGGTGGAGCTCTTCGGGTTGGCGCTGGCCGCGAGGTCGCCCGGCAGGGCCAGGTGCTCCTGCAGCTCGGCGATGTAGACGCAGCCGGTTTCCAGCACGGCCCCGTGGCGCAGGTCCATCTCGTGCAGCGCGAAGGCGGCGATGCAGGCGGAGACCGTGCGGGTGCCGGGCAGGAAGCTGGTGCGCACGCGGAACACCCGGGCGCCCAGGCGCAGGTCGAGGCTCGCGGGCTGGATCTGGTCGGGGGCGTAGGGCGTGTCGGGCCGGATCGCGCCCGCGCGCGTCAGGGCCTGGATCCCGCTCGCGGCCAGAATCCCGTGCTGGTGGCGTCCCGCCCCGTCCTCAATCCCGTCCGGCATCCGCTCGCACCACCCGCTGGTCCATCGGGCACCGCCCCGGCGGCCGGGGCGGGAACGCCGCATCCTGCACGAAATGCGGCCGGATCGCCTAAGGTCCGGTTAAACCTCCGGGTCCCGGTCGATCCGCAGCACGATCCAGGCGAGGGCGAGGCGGGCGATGGCCCCCATGGCGACCAGCCCCGCCAGGGCGCTGGCGAGGATCGGAAAGCCGGCCGGCCAGACCGCCAGGGCGACGCCGAACAGGACCGCGCCGAGGCCGGCGGCCGGTCCGAAGGCCAGCACCACGGAGGGCAGGCCGGCGATCCGCGGCGCCCCGCCCCCGCGGCGGGCCAGCCAGGCCCCCGCCGCCTGCGCCAGCCCGTCGAGGGCCAGCGCCACGGCCAGGGCCAGGGCGGCCCAGCCGTTGCGCTCGGGCGCGGCCCAGGCGAAGGCGACGGTCAGGCCCGCGAGGGCGAGGCTGGCGAGGAGGGCCCGGCCGGCGGACCGGACGTACAGGCGTGAAACGGTCTCCTCGACCACGGGACACGGACCTCGATCTTGCGCGGGCAGCCCCGCATTCGCCACGATTGACGCGGTTTTGCGAGGGCCGTACCACGACGCCCTGTGCTTGTCGCGGACGCAGCGCGCTCGGGGTTCAGGTCCGGCCAGGGAGGCATGACGAGGATGTACAAGGCTCAGACGCGCGGAATCAGCGTGACCGTGATGCCACGCTTCGTCGAGGAAGAATCGTCGCCGGCCGAGAGCCGCTACTTCTTCGCCTACACGGTCGAGATCGTGAACAACGGCCCCGAGCAGGTGCAGCTGCGCTCTCGCCACTGGCGCATCGTCGACGGGCGCGGCGAGACCCAGGAGGTCCGCGGCGCCGGCGTGGTCGGCAAGCAGCCGGTGCTCGAGCCGGGCGAATCGTTCAGCTACACCAGCGGCTGCCCGCTCACCACGCCCGACGGCCTGATGGCCGGCAGCTACACCATGGCGACCCATGGCGGCGAGAGCTTCGAGGCGGAGATCCCGGCCTTCTCGCTCGATTCGCCCCACGTCCGCCGCAGCGTGCACTAGGGCCATGTCCACCGCCATGTCCACCGAAGGCCCGCGTCCGGAGACCCTCGACTGGCTGGCGCGGCTCGTGGCCTTCGACACCGAGAGTTCGAAATCGAACCTCGCGCTGATCGACAGCGTGGCGGTCGCCCTCGACGCGCTCGGGGTGCCCTTCGTCCGCGTGCCCAACGCCAGCGGCGACAAGGCGGCCCTGTTCGCCACCATCGGCCCGATGGTCGACGGCGGCATCGTGCTCTCCGGCCATACCGACGTGGTGCCGGTGACGGGGCAGGCCTGGAGTGCCGATCCCTTCACCCTGCGGGTCGCGGACGGGCGCGCCTACGGGCGCGGCGCCGTCGACATGAAGGGCTTCTGCGCCCTCGCCCTGGCGGCGATCCCGCGCTTCCAGGCCGCCGACCTCAAGCGCCCGATCCACATCCTCCTGTCCTACGACGAGGAGACCACCTGCCTGGGTGTGACCGACACCATCGCGCGCTTCGGGGCCGACCTGCCGCGCCCGGCCGCGGTGATCGTCGGCGAGCCCACCGACCTCGAGGTGGCCGACGCGCACAAGAGCATCGTCACCTACCTCACCACCGTGCACGGGCACGAGGCGCACTCGGCCAAGCCGATGCTCGGGGCCAATGCCGTGATGGCGGCGGCCGACCTGGTCTCCGAGCTGAACCGGATCGCCGACGCGATGATCGCCCGGGGCGACGCCTCGGGCCGCTTCGACCCGCCCGCCACCACCGTGCATGTCGGCACCATCGCGGGCGGCACGGCCCGCAACATCCTGCCCAAGGTCTGCACCTTCCACTGGGAGTTCCGCGGCCTGCCGGACCTCGACATGGGCGAGATCCCGGCCCTGTTCGAGGCCAAGGTGCGCAGCGTGCTGCGCGACCGGCTCAACCGCTACGGCGATTACGGGCGGATCGAGACGCTGGAGGAGGTCGCGGTGCCGGGCCTCGCGCCGGAGCCCGGCTCGGCCGCCGAGCGGCTGGCGCTCCGGGTGGCGGAGCGCAACCACACGATCTCGGTGCCCTACGCCACGGAGGCCGGGCGCTTCCAGGTCGCCGGCATCCCCACCGTGGTCTGCGGCCCCGGCTCCATCGACCAGGCCCACCAGCCGGACGAGTACATCACGCTCGCGGCGCTCAAGGCCGGCGAGGCCTTCATGGACCGCCTCGCGGCGGCGTGCGTGACCCTGTGACGGCCTTCACGTCCCGCACCATCGCGGCGGACGGGCCGGTGAAGCTGCGCCCGCTGGAGCGCGAGGACCTGATGTTCGTGCATCAGCTCAACAACAACGACAGCATCATGCGCTACTGGTTCGAGGAGGCCTACGAGTCCTTCGCCGAACTGGCGCAGCTCTACGAGCGCAACATCCACAACCAGACCGAGCGGCGCTTCATCATCGCCAATTCGGAGGGGGCCCCCGCCGGCCTCGTGGAGCTCGTGGAGATCAACCACCTGCACCGGCGCTGCGAATTCCAGATCGCGATCCACCCGGCCTTCCAGGGCCAGGGCTACGCCCCGCGGGCCACGCGCATCGCCATGGACTACGCCTTCAGCGTCCTCAACATCCACAAGCTCTACCTGCACGTGGACAAGGACAACGCCCGCGCGGTGCGGATCTACGAGCGCTGCGGCTTCGAGCCCGAGGGCATCCTGAAGGACGAGTTCTTCGTCAACGGCAAGTACCGCGACGCGGTGCGGATGTGCCTGTTCCAACCCGCCTACCTCGCCCGCCGGGGCGGCGGCGACATCGCCGATCCCGTCCTGAAGGCCTGAGCGCGACGCGCGGCGCCGAACCTCCGCGAAGAGGGCCCGGCGCCGTTTCCCATCAGGCGATCGGCTTGGCGATCAGCTTGGCGATCAGCTTGGCGATCAGTTGCGGCCCGCGCCGCCCTGCCCGCCGGTGCGCTCGCCGCCCCCCATGTTACCGCCACCCATGCTGTCCCCACCCGTGTTGCCGGTCCTGCCGCCCTGCGCGCCGGCATTCAGGCCGCGCTCGGCGCCGCCGGTCCGGCTGCCGGTGTTCAGGGTGCCGCGCTCGGCGCCCCCCGAGCGGTCGGCCGCGTTGCGGATCCCCGAGCCCTCGGTCCCACGGTCGCGGTTCATGCTGCGCTCGGCCGCGGCGCCGGTGCGGCCCCCCTGCTGGCGGGTCTCGGCGTTGCGGATGCCCTCCCGCGACTCGCTCTGGCTCGCGCGGACGTTGCGCGTATCGCGCCGCTCGTCGGTGCGGGAGGAGACGGCCTTGCCGCGGAAGCCGCGCTCCTCGAAGCGGGCGCCGACGGTGCCGCCCCGCCGCTCGGTCACCGTCAGGCGGCGATACTCGGGCGAGCCGTAGACCACGCGCTGGCCGCGCACGACCACGTAGCGGGTGCCGGGACGGCGGGTGGTCGTCTCCTCGACGCGCACGAGGCGCCGGTACTGGGGCGAGCCGTAGAGGACGCGCTGGCCCCGGATGGTGACGTAGCGCCGGCGCGAGCGCTCGACCACGTGGTCGCCGCCGCGATGCTCGACGGTGACGAGGCGCCGGTATTCCGGCGAGCCGTAGACCACGCGCTGGCCGCCGATGAAGACGAAGCGGCCCGAGCGGCGCCCGCCCTCGAAGCGCTCGCTGCGGCTGCTGACCGAGACCCGGTCGCGCTGCTCGCGGCCGCTGACCCGGTCTTCTCGGGACGAGGAATCCTGGCGGGACGAGGTCCGGGTCGCCCGGTCGCCGCGCGCGCCATCCCGGCCGCCCGGGTCCGCGCTGCGGGACTGCGAATCCTTGTTCTGCGAATCCCGGCCCTGGGACGCTTGGTTCTGGGACGCTTGACCCTGGGAGCTTTGGCCCTGGGAGTCTCGGGCCGCCGTGTCGCCGCGGCCGCCCTCGCGGCGTCCGCCGGCCTCGGCCCGTCCGCCCATTTCGCTGCGGGCGCCGCCCGCAGCGCCCTCGCCGCCCTGGCTGCGTGCGGCGGCCCCGCCACGGCCCCCGGCCTCGCTGCCGCCGGCGGTGCCGGCCTGGCCCGCACCCTGGGCGTAGGCCGAGGTCGTCATCAGCAGTGCCGTCAGACCAACGACGAAATTCTTGCTGACCAGATGCTTGCTGACCAGACGCTTGCCGATCAGGGTCTTGCCGACCACAAATTTCTTCATCGACGTTCCTCCTGAGCTCTTGTTGAGCACTCTTGAGAAACCCCAAACGTCGAAACCTCAGAAACGGTTCAAATACAAATCCCGGCTGTAGGGACGAGAATTTGCAGCGTCTTGTATTCTGCAACAGTCAAGCTTGGCGATGCTGCCGCGACATCTGTCGCGGCAGCCCTGGATCAGTTGGCCGACTGGGCCGTGACTTCGGCTTCCACCGCCGCCGGATCGAGATCGTAGCGTCGCGAGCAGAACTCGCAGGTGATGCCGATGCGGCCGTCATCGGCGATCATGTCCCGGCGCTCCTGAGGCGAGAACGAGGTGATCATGCCCATCACCCGCTCGGGCGAGCAGCGACACTGCTCGCGCACCCCCTGCGCCTCGAACACCCGCACGCCGCGCTCGTGGAACAGGCGGTAGAGCAGGCGCTCGGCCGAGACCTCCGGGTCGACGAGCTCGTGGTCCTCAATGGTGGAGACGAGGCTGCGGGCCTCGACCCAGGCATCGTCCTCCGGCACCCCGTTCGCGTCGAGATGGACGTGGCCCTCGGGAATGTCGCCCGGGGGCAGGTCGGCGAGCCGCGCCCGGTCGATGGATTGCGGCAGGAACTGCACCAGGAGACCGCCGGCCCGGTAGGTGCGGGCGCCGCCGGCATACTGCTCGGCCACCGCGAGGCGGACCTGGGTCGGGATCTGCTCGGACTGGCGGAAGTATTGGTGCGCCGCCTCCTCCAGGCTCTGGCCCTCCAGGGCGACGACGCCCTGGTAGCGGCTGCTGGTGGGACCCTGGTCGATGGTCATGGCCAGGTGCCCCTGCCCGATCAGGTCCCGGTCCCGGAGCGGGCCGGCGCCGAGGGCGTCCACCCGTGCGGTGTCGAAGCGCGCGGTGGCGCGCAGGCGGTCGGGCGCCTCGAAGTCCACCACGATCATCTCGACCGGGCCGTCGGTCTTGGTCTGGAGCTGGAAGCGGCCCTCGAACTTCAGGGACGAGCCGAGGAGCACGGTGAGCGCCGCCGCCTCGCCGAGGAGGCGCGCCACCGCGTCGGGATAGCCGTGCCGGCGCAGGATGGTGTCGACGGACGGGCCGAGGCGGACCACGCGGCCGCGCACGTCGAGGGCCTCGACGGCGAAGGGCAGCACCACGTCGTCGTCGCCCTCGATGAGGAGCGGGGGGACGGATCCGGCGGTCGTTCCAGCAGGCATTCCAGAAGTCATGGCAGCTCCGATCGGGCTCGACGAACGCGAGGGCTGGGCCATGGACCACGTGACCCTCCGGGGGCAGGGTCATGAGATCGCCGAACGGTGTCGGCGGCGCACCGGTCGGAACGGCCGCGCTCGTTGCGCGTCCGCGCCCAACCCTCAGGGAAGGATGGTCCCTATATAGGCATCCGGGCGCGGCGGCGCGACGGGGCCGGGATGCGGCCCGTGCACGGGTGGTCCCGCAGCAGGTTTTCCCCCCAGCAGGTCCTCCCCCGAGCAGGTCTTCCCCCACCAGGTCTTCGCGCGGCCGCTCGTCCCCGGGGCGGTCGCGGCCGTCAGAGGCCGTGGGCCTGCAGGCACCAGGCGAGGATGCCCTTCTGGGCGTGGAGGCGGTTCTCGGCCTCGTCGAAGATCACCGATTGCGGCCCGTCGATCACCTCGGCGGTGACCTCCTCGCCGCGATGGGCCGGCAGGCAGTGCATGAAGATCGCGTCCTGGGCCGCGGCCGCCATCAGGCGGGCATCGACCCGGTAGGGCACCAGCAGGTTGTGCCGGTGCTGGTCGTCCTCGTCGCCCATGGAGACCCAGCAATCGGTGACCACCGCATCCGCCCCGTCCACCGCCTCGTAGGCGTCGGTGGTGACGTTGACGGTGGCGCCCTGCGCCTTCGCCCAGTCGAGGAGCGGCTGGGACGTCGACAGCTCCGGCGGGGCTGCGATGTTGAGGGTGAAGTCGAAGCGCGCGGCGGCGTGCACCCAGGAGGCGAGCACGTTGTTGGCGTCCCCCGACCAGGCCACGGTGCGGCCCCGGATCGGCCCGCGATGCTCCTCGAAGGTCAGGAGGTCGGCCATGATCTGGCACGGGTGCGAGACCTTGGTCAGGGCGTTGATCACCGGCACGGTGGCGTACTCGGCCAGCTCCAGCATCAGGCCGTGGTCCAGGATGCGGATCATGATCGCGTCGACGTAGCGCGAGAGCACCCGCGCGGTGTCGCCCACGGTCTCGCCCCGGCCGAGCTGCATCTCGCTGCCGGTCAGCATCAGGGTCTCGCCGCCGAGCTCGCGCATGCCGACGTCGAACGACACCCGGGTCCGGGTCGAGGGTCGGTCGAACACCATCGCCAGGGTCTTGCCGATGAGGGGGCGGTCCTCGGCCAGGGTGCCCTTGCGGCGGTGCGCCTTGATGCGGGCGGCGGCGTCCAGCACCGTGCGCAGCTGCTCGGACGAGAAATCCTTGAGGTCGAGGAAGTGGCGGGTTCCGTGGCCGGTCCCGTTCAGTGTCGTGGTCATCGGTCCGTTCTTCGTGTGCGTGGTCCCGGTCTGGGCAAATCCGGTCTGGGCAGTTTCGGTCGGGGCAGTTTCGGTCGGGGCAGGTCCGGCCGCGCGGCCGGGTCGGGCGGCCGTCCGGTGACGTGTCCGACTCCCCGCGGCTACTCGGCGGCGCCGCGCAGGCGCGTTCCGAGCCGGCCGGCCGCCGTGTCGAGGCGGGTGACCGCCTCCGCCACGTCGGCTTCGGTGATGATCAGCGGCGGCAGCAGGCGCACCACGTTGTCCCCCGCCGGGATCACCAGCAGGTGCGCGTCGCGGGCGGCGGCGGCGAACTCGGTGTTCAGCACGTGGAGCTTGAGGCCGAGCATCAGGCCTTCGCCGCGGATGTCCGCGATGACGGCCGGATGCCGGTCCTGCAGGGCGGCGAGGCGCTGCTTCAGGATCAGGCCCATGCGCTGGACGTGGTCGAGGAAGCCGTCGGCCAGCACCACGTCGAGGACGGCGTTGCCCACCGCCATGGCCAGGGGGTTGCCGCCGAAGGTGGTGCCGTGGCTGCCCGCCGTCATGCCGCGCGCGGCGTCCGCCGTGGCGAGGCAGACGCCGAGGGGGAAGCCGCCGCCGATGCCCTTGGCCGCGCTCATGATGTCGGGGGCCGCCCCCGACCACTCGTGCGCGAACAGCTTGCCCGTGCGCCCGACCCCGGTCTGGACCTCGTCCATGATCAGCAGGATGCCGTGCGCGTCGCAGAGTTCGCGCAGGCCGCGCAGGCATTGCGGTGGCACCGGGCGCACGCCGCCCTCTCCCTGGATCGGCTCGATCAGGATCGCGGCCGTCTCCGGGCCGATGGCGGCCCGCAGGGCCTCGTGGTCGCCGAAGGGCACCTGGTCGAAGCCGTCGACCTTCGGGCCGAAGCCCTCGATGTACTTCTGCTGGCCGCCGGCCGCGATGGTGGCGAGCGTCCGGCCGTGGAAGGCGCCCTCGACGGTGATGATCCGGAAGCGCTCCGGATGGCCGTCGGCGGCGTGGTACTTGCGCGCCATCTTGATGGCGGCCTCGTTGGCCTCGGCGCCCGAATTGGCGAAGAAGGCCACGTCCGCGAAGGTCGCGTCCACGAGGCGCCGGCCCAGCCGCTCACCCTCCGGGATCTCGAACAGGTTCGAGGTGTGCCAGAGCTTCTGCGCCTGCGCGGTCAGGGCCTGGACGAGGTGCGGATGGGCGTGGCCCAGGGCGTTCACCGCGATACCGGCGCCGAAGTCGAGGAATCGCTCGCCGCTGCGCGCCTCGAGCCATGCGCCCTCGCCGCGTTCGAAGGCGATGGGAGCCCGGGCATAGGTCGGCAGAAGGGCGGATGTCACGATCCCGTCTTCCCGTGTGTCTCGCGGGCACGCGAGGAACGCGACCGCACCAAATGAAAGTGCCGCCTCGGATGGGGCGGCACGCGCGCGATTACTAGAGAAATGCCCAATTCTGTCAACGACAGACCGGGTTCACAGTCCTGACATGCCTGCCAATTAGGCTGTTGCCCGCGCGCTGCGCGGCCTGCCTTCAGCCATGCCTCGTACGATGCCTCGTACCATGCCTCGCCCTGCACCATGCCTTGCACCCCGCGCCCGGAAGTGCTCAGAGCCGCGGCACGCCGGCCGGACGACCCGCGGCCGCCCAGCAGAGGAACGACGCAGCATGAGCACCGTCACGGAACGCCTGGAGGCCCTCGGCCTGACCCTGCCCAAGGCCGCGGCCCCCGTCGCGAACTACGTGCCGTTCGTGCGCAGCGGCAACCTGGTGGTGATCTCCGGGCAGATCTGCTTCGGGGCCGACGGCCGAATCGCCGACGCACACAAGGGCAAGCTCGGGGCCGAGGTCTCGGCCGAGGACGGCATCGCCGCGGCCCGGCTCTGCGCCCTCAACGTGCTGGCCCAGCTTCAGGCGGCGGTGGGCGATCTCGATCGCGGTGTCGTGCAGTGCGTCCGCCTCGGCGGCTTCATCAACGCGGTCCCGACCTTCGCGGGACTGGCCGGCATCATGAACGGCGCCTCCGACCTCATGGTGGAGATCCTGGGCGACCGCGGCCGCCACGCCCGCTCCACCGTCGGCGTCGCCGAGCTGCCCCTCGACGCGGCCGTCGAGGTCGAGGCGATGTTCGAGGTCAAGTGAGCCCGGTGACGGGTCCCAACGCCCCCGACTGGCTCATCGCCCGGCCCATCGCCCATCGCGGCCTGCACGACCGCGCCGCCGGCGTACCGGAGAACACGGGGGCCGCCGCCGAGGCGGCCATCCGGGGCGGCTACGCCATCGAGTGCGACGTGCAGCTCAGCGCCGACGGCGAGGCGATGGTGTTCCACGACGAGACCCTGTGCCGCCTGACCGCGGCCGGGGAGGCGGTCGGCACGCGGCCCGCCGCCGCCCTCGCCGCCCTGGCGGTGGCGGGGAGTGCCGAGCGCATCCCGACCCTGCCGGACTTCCTCGCCCGGATCGGCGGGCGCACCCCCCTCGTGATCGAGGTGAAGTCACGCTACAGCGGCGACCTGCGGCTCGCCGAGCGCGTGGCCGCCCTCGCGGTCGCCTATGACGGCCCGGTGGCGCTGAAATCCTTCGATCCGCACATCGTCACCGCCCTGCGGACGCTGGCGCCCGGGCTCCCGCGCGGCATCGTCGCCGAGACGCGCCAGGACGACCCCGCCTACGCGACGCTGCCCCCGAGCCTGCGGCGCGCCCTCTCCGACCTGCTGCACTTCGACGAGACCCGGCCGGACTTCCTGTCCTGGCGGGTGGACGACCTGCCCTGCGCGCCCACCGTCCTGTGCCGGCTCCTGGGCCAGCGCCCGGTGATGACCTGGACCGTGCGCAACCCGGACCAGCGCCGCAATGCCGAGGCCCATGCCGACCAGATGGTGTTCGAGGGGTTCCGTCCGTAGGGCGCCGGTCGACCCCCTGCGACGGTGCGGGGCGCCGGGCCGCCCTTGGCCCGCCCGCCCCCGGGGACTAGATTGCCCGGCGATGATGAAACCCGGCGAGACAGATCGGTCCGGCCATGAATCCGGGTCCGGCGACACATCCGAGTCCGGCGACGGAGCCGACGCTCCGGCCGAGACCGTGACGGAACTGCAGGTGCGGGCGGTGCCGGGGCTGACCGGGATCGCGGCGGCCGAGTGGGATGCCTGCGCCACCTCGGCCGAGACCCTGGCGGGGGGCGACGAGACCCACAACCCCTTCACCTCGCACGCTTTCCTGTCGTCCCTGGAGGATTCGGGCTGCGTCTCGCGCAAGACCGGCTGGCTGCCCCTGCACGTGGCGGTGGAGCGCGAGGGACGGCTGGTGGGCGTGGCGCCCTGCTACCTGAAGTCCCACAGCCAGGGCGAGTACGTCTTCGACCACGGCTGGGCCGACGCCTACGAGCGGGCGGGCGGGAGCTACTACCCGAAGCTCCAGGTCAGCGTGCCCTTCACCCCCGTCACCGGCCCGCGCTTCCTCATCGCGCCGGGGCAGGACGTGAACGAGGCGGCCTCCGCGATCGTCGCCGGCCTGCGCGCCCTGCGCGCCGAGACCAAGGCCTCCTCGATCCACGTCACCTTCATGCAGGAGCGCGAGTGGGCCCAGGCCGGGGCGTTGGGCTTCCTCCAGCGCGTCGACCAGCAGTTCCACTGGGACAATGCCGGCTACGCCACCTTCGAGGATTTCCTCGGGGCGCTGGCCTCCCGCAAGCGCAAGGCGATCCGGCGCGAGCGCCGCGACGCCCTGGCGACCGGCCTGACCATCGAGCACGTCACCGGTGCCGACCTGACCCCCGCCCACTGGGACGCCTTCTACGAATTCTACGCCGATACCGGCGCGCGCAAGTGGGGCCGGCCCTACCTGAACCGGGCGTTCTTCGGGCTCCTGGGCGAGCGCATGCCCGAGCGGGTGCTGCTGGTGATGGCCAAGCGCGAGGGCCGCTACGTGGCCGGCGCCATCAACCTCATCGGCGACGTCGCCCTCTACGGTCGCAACTGGGGCTGCATCGAGGACCACCCGTTCCTGCATTTCGAGGTCTGCTACTATCAGGCCATCGACTTCGCCATCGCCCACGGATTGAAGCGCGTCGAGGCGGGCGCGCAAGGGGAGCACAAGCTCGCCCGCGGCTACCGCCCAGTCCTCATGCACTCGGCCCACGACATCGCCGACCCGGCCCTGCGCCGGGCGGTGGCCGATTACCTGACGCGCGAGCGCGAACACGTGCTCGAGGCCGCCGAAGTTCTGGACACGATGACCCCCTTCCGGCGGGAAATCGTGCCTGATTCTTTGCCCGAAGCGTCCGACGAAACGGCATCCGACTTGCCTGGGGCCGCGCCGGAGGCGAATCCTTCCGGTTAGGGACGCCCCTCCGACCCAGCCCAGCCCGCCCCCGAGAGGCGCGAGAGCCCAAGGACGATCCGTGAGCCCCATCGACCGCATCAAGACCTTCGCCGACGATCTCGTGGCGATCCGCCGCGACTTCCACGCCCATCCCGAACTCGGCTTCGAGGAGGTCCGCACCTCCGGCATCGTCGCCGCGGAGCTGGCCCGCTACGGCATCGCCGTCCATCGCGGCATCGGCGGCACCGGGGTGGTGGGCGTGCTCGAGGGCCGCACCGGCTCCGGCCGGCGCATCGGCCTGCGCGCCGACATGGACGCCCTGCCGATCGAGGAGGAGACCAACCTGCCCTACCGCTCGACGGTGCCGGGCAAGATGCACGCCTGCGGCCATGACGGCCACACCACGATGCTGCTCGGCGCCGCGCGCTACCTCGCCGAGACCCGGGACTTCGACGGCACCGCCCTGTTCGTGTTCCAGCCGGCCGAGGAGGGCCAGGGCGGCGCCCGCGCGATGATCGCCGACGGCCTGTTCGAAAAATTCCCCTGCGACGAGATCTACGCCATCCACAACCAGCCCAACGGCCCGCACGGCAAGATCAAGCTGCGCCCCGGCCCGGCCATGGCGGCGGCGGACTTCTTCGACATCCGCATCACCGGGCGCGGCGCCCACGCGGCCCAGCCGCAGCAAGGCATCGACCCCATCGTGGTGGGCTCCACCCTGGTCCAGGCGCTGCAGTCGATCGTCTCGCGCAACGCCGACCCGCTCAAGAGCGCGGTCCTGTCGGTGACGCAGTTCCACGCGGGCGCCGCCTACAACGTCATCCCGGAGGGCGCGCACATCACCGGCACGGTGCGGACCTTCGACGCGGACCTGCGCACCCTCGTCACCACCCGCATCCGGGAGATCGCCGCGGGTATCGCGACGGCCTACGGCGCCAACATCGACGTCGACATCCGCGACGTGTTCTCGGTGCTGATGAACAGCCCCCAGCACGCCGCCGCCGCCGCCGACGTCGCCCGCGAGCTGTTCGGCCCCGAGGGCGTCGACGACCAGTCGAAGCCGCGCATGGGCAGCGAGGATTTCGCCGACATGGTCGCGCGGGTGCCCGGCGCCTATGCGTGGATCGGCTCGACGCCCGGCCCCGGCCTGCACAATGCGAGCTTCGACTTCGACGACAGCATCATTCCCCTCGGCTCGGCCTTCCTCGCCCGCCTCGTGGAGCGGCGTACCGCAGCCTGAGGAGCGGACCGCCGGGATCACACCCGCGGTTCCAGCCGGAATCGCGGGGCGTGGTCGGGCCGGATGGTGACCATGTCCGCCGGCAGGATCCGCCGGCAGGACCCGGCGGGTCCCCGCACGGACTGCGCGCGACGAGCCCGATGAGGGCCCGCACCGCCTCCAGGAGGGTGAATCGCGCGCCGATGCGGATCCGCGGGCCGGCGCCGGACCGGCTCCGGCTCGCTGACCCCGAAGGGGGTCCGGGTTTCCCCGGCCGGCCGATGGCTCAGGCCGTCAGCGCCACCCGCTTCGCGGCGACCTGTTCGGCCCGCCGGCTGGCCCGGGCCGGAGCCACGTCGCCCACGGCGGCGTCCATGAACGCCACGCTCGCCGCGTGCAGGTCGCCGTCACTCAGCGTCATCGTCCCCGCCAACGCCTGCGAGGTCATCAGCCGGGTTGTGTAGCGCCCGGAGGCCGCAGATCGCGCCGCGTCGTCCCGGGCCGCCTTCGCCTCGGCGGCGAAGGCCTCAAAGGCCGTTTGGGCCGCCTTCATGACGTTGCGTGCAGCGACGTCCCGGAACGCCTGTCTCAGCTCGGGAGTCTCACGGAACAGCGTCTCGATGCCCTCCCGGTAGGGGCTGTCGGTTTTGACCTGGCCGAGATCGTCGAGGCGCAGCACGATGGGCTCGTCCTGCGGTACCCCGAGACGGGTCAGGCGCTCCGTCAGCGTACCGGCCAGGGCCTTCGTGCGCGCCTGGACGATTTCATCGAGGGACCGGACACGACCGGCGGCCCCCGTGCCCCTCTGGGCGATCTGCCGCTGCGCGGCCGCGCTCGGATCGACCGCCGCCGCCGCGCCCGCCGCCCTGGAGGCGGCGGTTTCCGGACGCCCGCCCGTCGTCGATGCGCCGCGCCCCGCCTCGGCGGACGAGGGCTGCGCCGCTGTCGTCGCCGCTGTCGTCATACGGGTGATTCCGATCTCTCTGCAATCGAAAGGTGTGGTGTTGAGGCCTGAACGGCGACTGAGCGCGTGCGGGCGAGGAGTCCGGGCGTCCTCGAGGGCGTGGATCGCCGCATCGGCACACACCGGTGCAGCGGGAATGCCGGCGGCCGGGACGATCCGCGACATCCCGGCGGCGCTTGCGAACCGGGGCGGCGGGGTCTTAGGAGAGGGCCCCTTCCGCACGCCGCACGGTCGATGTCCATGAACAGCCTGCACGACCTGATTCCGAGGGCGGCCGACGGGGCGCCCTACCCCCTGGCCCAGCACCGGGGGCAGGTGATCCTGATCGTCAACACCGCCTCGAAATGCGGGTTCACGCCGCAATATGCCGGGCTGGAGGCCCTGGCGCAGAAGCACCGGACGGACGGGCTCGTGGTGCTGGGCTTTCCCTGCAACCAGTTCGGCGCCCAGGAGCCGGGGGATGCGGCCGAGATCGCCCGGTTCTGCAGCCTGACCTACGATGTCAGCTTCCCGGTCCTCGCCAAGGTCGCGGTGAACGGCCCCGCGGCCGACCCGGTCTTCGCGCACCTGACGCAGGCGAAGCCCGGCCTCCTCGGCAGCCGCGCTATCAAGTGGAACTTCACCAAGTTCCTCGTCGGGCGCGATGGCCGGGTGATCGCCCGCTACGCACCCTCCACCAAGCCGGAGGCCCTGGAGGCCGCCGTCGCGGCCGCCCTGGCGGAGCCGGCGCCCGCCTCCTGAAGGGCCAGCCGCCGCGGCGGAGGCTCGGCAGCGGAGACTCGGGGCGGAGGCTCGGCGACGGGGCGTTCGGACCGGCCGCGTCGGGCCCCGCGCCGTCCCGCCGGCCGGAATGCGCCGGACCCGTCGGCGTCATCCCCAGCCCGGTGGGCGCGATCCGTGGCCAAGGTTAGGAAAGTCCTGGCCCAATCCGACAGGCCCCGGAACCGCTTGACCCGACAGGCATCGGAGCGCGAACAGCCGGCCGACCGGCGGGACCAGGCGGCCGTCCCGGCCCCGATACCGGCCCGTCCGGCCCGGGCAGGTGACGATCGGGTGAAGAGTTCGTTAGCCGACGTTCAGCCTTGGTATGCCAGAAACTCCCGACCGAGTTGCCGGATCGTCCCGGCTTGCGGTGCGATCCGGGGAGGTGGGGATACGGCATGACTGCAGGCACGGGGCGATCGGCAGCGGCGAACGGGGAGGCAGACGCTGCGGCTCCAGTCCGGGCCATGCCCGAGGGGGTGCGGCTGCATCTCGGATCCGAGCTGAAGGCCTTCTACGCCACGGTTCTGGCCGAGGCGCCTCCGACGGCCTTGCTCGACCTGATCGCCCGGCTGGAGGTCCATCCGCCCGCCGCCGCGGACTTCCGCGCCGGACTGCTTGACGCCCTGCCCGGCCTGCGCGCCTTCGCCCTGTCGCTCGCCGTCGCGCCGAACGCGGCCGACGACCTCGTGCAGGAGACGCTGCTGAAGGCCTGGGCGAACCGGCACCGCTTCGAGCCCGGCAGCAACCTCAAGGCCTGGCTCTGCACCATCCTGCGCAACCAGTTCTACACCGAGTGCCGCAAGCGGAAGCGCGAGGTCGAGGATGCGGACGGTGCCTTCGCCGCGAAGGTGGTGGCGCCGGCCGCGCAGGAGGCGAGCAGCGACCTGCGCCGGGTCTGGCAGCATCTCGGCAAGCTGCCGCCCGCCCAGCGGGAGGCGCTGGTGCTCGTGGCGGCCCAGGGGATGACCTACGAGGCCGCCGCCGCGCTGATCGGCTGTCAGGTCGGCACCATGAAGAGCCGCGTCAGTCGGGCCCGGGCCTTCCTGGTCGGCTCCCTCGGGATGGAGGCGCGCGGGGCGACGGCCGCCTGAGCCGTCATCCCCGGGGCGCCACCGGCGCGAAGCCGCGCCTTATGCGAGGCTGCCCCTCCCTCGGGCTGGACCCGGGCGGGGGCGATGCTGGCGAGGGCCGGAGCGTCGGGCATCAGCGCGGCCTCCGAGGCGGCGTGTTGCCCGGCCCGTCCGTCTCGGCGCCTGGCGCCGCCCCGTCTTCACGGGATCGAGATGTCGTGAACCGGGGGCGGGGCCGCA
This sequence comes from Methylobacterium sp. AC690, assembly GCF_979256535.1. NCBI lineage: Bacteria > Pseudomonadati > Pseudomonadota > Alphaproteobacteria > Hyphomicrobiales > Methylobacteriaceae > Methylobacterium > Methylobacterium sp. AC690. Next base: position 162,286 of record NZ_CEEDOX010000010.1, read on the forward strand.
GGTTCGAACCTTGCATCACCGTTTGCCGCGCCGTGGATCGCTCGATGGGGATCGGTCTTGCCGTCTCCGCCGTTGCTAGGACCGTGCGCGGATCCGGTCGATGTCACCGTTCCCACGCGCAGGGACTGATCCATGATGAACGCCCAGACCTACCGCGTGACCCTGGAGACCCGCGACGGGCGCCGCGTCCTGACCGCGATGGCCGAGCGGGAGGCCGCCCTGATGGCGGAATCGGTCCTGCGTCGCTACGCGGGCCAGACCCTCACCGTCGGCTTCAGCGTCGCCTGCGCCGATCCGGAGGCGCGCCGCCGCATCGCCTACTACCTGACCGACGTCGCCCTCGAGCTCGAACTCGCCTGAGCGGGGCGTCCGCCGCGCCCTCCCCTGCGGAGCCGCAAGCTCTACGGGGCCGTGCGCGTGCACACCCCGCGCGAAGGGCGCGCTCGGCAGACCGGATTTTTCCCTGAGACCCGAAGGCGCTGGACGAGAGAATCCAGGGTGTGCGAGAACGCGGCCCTCGATGCCGAGGTGGGTCGGGGGGCCGTCCGGCGGCGGGTCCGTTCACGGGGCCGGGGGGATGCGAAACGACGGCAGGGGTTCCTGATCCGCCTTCCGGTCCCAGGCCCCGCACCCGGGCGCGCACGGGTGGGGTCAGGGTTCGGGCCCGGCCGTGATCCAAGCCCCGGTGTCGGCATGGGCGAGTCGAGGTGCGGATCTTCCGAGCGGGATGGCTGTTTTTGCCGCGGGACCCGGGACCCGGGCCCCTTGATCGATCGGACGGGCGAGCCCAGGCATCCAGTGCGGCGCGACGGTCCGCTGCGCGGCGTTTCGACGTCGCCGTGTCTTCCTCAATCCAGGCTTGTGTCAGGCCTGCCGGTCGGGCGATCCGCGCAGGTGTTCCTTAGGACCCAACGATGAGATTTTTCGTCAACAAGGAAGTGAGCGGAGGGATACACTTCTGGCTGGCGCCCGACAATCCGCGCGCGATCAGCAAAGTCTTCGTCTCCGTCGACGGGCGCCGGACCTTGGAGCTGTCGGCCTGGATCACGGACGATAACATTCGCGCGCATGGCTGGCACTCGACCGGTCAATGCGTCTACATGATCACCGAGAATGAGTTGCCGGAACTCTTCTCCGCGAATCGGATCGAAATCTTCGATGCCGACACGAACATTCTGATTTTCCGGTCCCTTCGCGAGAAGGTTTTCCTGCCGGCGAAGCTGATCAACATCACCACGACCGTGCAGAAGAACACCTTCGTCGAGCAGAACCTGTTCGACCTCTTCCAGTACAGCTACTTCAACGTCGACCGGCTCTCGGAAGAGGTCGTGCAGAGCATCATGCAGGGCCCCTGGCTGACGTCGTCGCTCATCACGGGGGCCGTGATCTTTCCGCGTTACGAGGTGTTCTTCCAGGACGACAACTGCGTCAGCGGCGTCTTGGTGCAGGACCCCTTCGTGGAGATGGCCGCCCGCATGCGGTGGCTTCAGGCGAAGAAGGCGGTCGCGGACGATCCCGCGCAAAACTGGCGCCTGGGCGCGCTCCTGGAATCCGTCCGCTTCGCGGCGGAGTACGATCTGTCGAACGGCCGAAACATCAAGCGCTTCCTGCGGATGCTGCCCGAGCCGTGCTACCGCTTCCTCTACAACCCGCTCTGCCGGCAGTTCGGAACACGCTCGCCCAGTGACCCGTTCGGGCCCGGCAACTCCATCGTCGCCATGGAGATCATCTCGCGGATCAAGGTCGTGGGGCACAGCGACTATACCAACGAGTATTATACCGCGCTCCTCGACCGCCTGGGGGTTGCCCCCATCGAGATGTCGCATCCGAAGCCTTCGGAGGACGTCCTGTCGCTCGCGACCCTGCTGCGATCGGTCGATGCCGCGCGGGACATGGTCGCGTTCGACACGGTGATCTCCGATGCCGTCCGGCATGCCGTCGGAAAGAGCTGGGGCTGATCGACGGGCCGGGCGCCGACGTTCGGGCCGGTGATGTCGGACGATCGGGCGGTACGCAGCCCGCGATTGGAGGCCATGCGGGTTTGCGCCAGCGCGACGGTCTACGACCCGGACCGGTACGCCAGCCTCAAGGGCGGATGCGGGTGCACGACCTCCTCGAGGACCTCGGCTGCACCCCCGTCGAGGCCGGCGACAGGGCGTCCGGCCTCCCGGTGCTGCAAGCCGCGCTGCGCCCGGGCCTGACGGTGCGGTTCATCACCGGCGCTGCCGAGGACGCCGTCCGCAACCACGGCCTGCTCGCCCCCGGCATGGCGGTGGTGACCAGGCCCTTCTCGATCGAGATCCGCGCCACGCAGATCCGGGCACTGATCGCGGTAGACCCGTCCGGACGGCGGCTGACGGTCCGCGTCAGGCGTTGGCCGAGGCCGGGGCGGCGCCGAGGGCGTCCGGAGCCGTCGTCGCCCGGGCCTGGACCTCGATGAACACCCGCGTCACGTCGGGGCTGTGCGCCTTCAGCCGGGTCTCGACCCGGGCGACCATCGCCTCGATCTCACCGGCGCTGAGGTCGTCGTCCATGTCGAGGCTGATGTTCACCAGGACGTCGGACGGGCCGAGATGCTGGGTCAGCACGGTGTTGACGTGGTGGACGCCCGCCTCGTCGCGCACCACGGCGCGAATCGCCGCCACGAGCTCCGGATCGGCGGCCTCGCCGATCAGGAGGCCGTGGGTCTCGATCATCAGGAAGGCCGCCATCCCGATCAGGATCACGCCGATGCCGATGGAGGACCAGCCGTCGAGGGCGGGCATGTCGAGGAGCCGGGCCAGGATCACGCCGGCCAGCGCCACCACGAGGCCCATCAGGGCGGCCACGTCCTCGGCCAGCACGGTGAACAGGGCCGGGTCCTTGCTCCGGCGGATGGCGGCGAGCGGCGGCCGCTGGCCCTTCTCCGCCCAGAACGCCTTCATGGCCACGAAGCAGGAATAGCCCTCGGCCATCACCGAGAAGCCCAGGATCGCCACGTTCACCCAGAAGCCCGAGACGGGGTAGCCCCAGACCACGGCGTCCGCCGAGGGCTCGGGATGCTGGAGCTTGTGGATGCCCTCGTAGACCGCGAAGGCGCCGCCGCCCAGGAAGATGAACAGCGCGACGATGAAGGCGTAGAAGTACACCTCGCGGCCGTAGCCGAACGGGTGCTTCGCCGTGGCCGGACGCCGGGACCGCTTCATGCCGATGAGGAGCAGGATCTGGTTGGTGGTGTCGACCACCGAGTGGACGCCCTCGGCCAGCATCGCCGAGCTGCCGGTGAGGAAGGCGCCGACGAACTTGGCCGCCGCGATGGCGAGGTTGGCCCCGGCCGCGGTATAGATGGCGCTGGTGCTCTCGTGGGCCATGCGGGACGGATCTCTCGGGCTTCTGGGGCGGACGGCGCGGTCCCGACGGGCGCCGCTGCGGGCCGCGCGTCCGGCCAAGCGTCACCGGTGGGGGGCAAAGCGCAGGCAACGCACGGGGCGCCCGGAAGGTTCGCCCCTCCGCTCGCCCCGTCCGGATGATCGGGGCGCCGCGTTCGTGCTGGCGCTCGCCGCTCCCCGGAACCCCTTCGTTCGGCCCGCGGGTCACATCGCTCGGGTGAGCATCCAGAGGGCCATGCCCACCATCATCAGGTTCTCGGTGAGCGAGACGAAGCCGAGGGGCACCTTGCCCGATCCGCCGACGCAGGCACACTTGATCTCGCGCCGGTCGAGGTACACCGCCTTGAACACGGAGACGGCGCCGATGCTACCGATGAAGAGGGCCACCGGGATCGAGATCCCGTTCCAGGCTCCGGCGACCATCAGGATGCCCGCCAGGCCTTCGAGGAACGGATAGGCGTAGGCGTAGCGCACCCAGCGCCGGGCCAGGAGATCGTAGCCCAGGAACATCGACGAGAACGTCTCCACGTCCTGCAGCTTCAGGATCGCGAGCACGCACATGCTGAAGGCGATGAACCACTCCACCGCCCGGGCCGTGAAGGGCGTGCCGAACACGGCGTAGCTCGCCGCCAGCCCCATCAGCGCCGTCATCGCGAACACCGCCACGACCGGCGTGTAGCGGGTCGCGTCCGGGTCGGGGACGGTCTGTCCGAAATGCCGCTGCAGGTCGTCGAACCCGCCGACCCGCCGGCCGTCGATGAAGGTCTGCGGCGTGCTCTTGACCCCCTGCTCGTCCTTGAAGCGGTCGGTCTCCGCGCGGGTCGTCAGCCAATGGTCCTCGACCGTGAAGCCCCGGCGCTCCAGGAGGTCCTTGGCCTTCAGGCCGTAGGGACAGGTGTGCTCCGGCATCACCATGCGGAACAGGATGGCGGTCCGGGTGCCGGTCGGGTGCGTCGTCTGGGTGGGGTTGGACATCGGAAACTCCGTGCGGATCCGGTGGCGAGGCCTGCCGCCACGGGATGCGGTCCGGGGCGTGGACGGCGCGTCCGAATCGGTGCGCGGCCGGTCCATGCCGGGGTGCGCCGGGGTGAGCGGCGCGGCGTTTGCCTCAGATGGGGCTTCCCATCGTGGGAAGGTCAAGGGCGGGCCGGCGCGGTCCCGTCGCGGCGCTACGCGGCGGCGAGGGGCCGGCCCGGAGGCGCCCGGGACGGTGGACGCGGCGCGTCGGCATGTGCATCGTGCGCGCCGAAACGCACGCCCCAGACCCGGAGCCGGCTGCCTTGACCGAGACGCGCCCAACGCCCGCCTACGATCCCGACAACATCTTCGCCAAGATCCTGCGCGGGGAGATCCCCGCCGAGCGGGTCTACGAGGATGCCGACACCCTCGCCTTCATGGACGTGATGCCCCAGGGGGACGGCCACACCCTGGTGATCCCCAAGGCTCCGGCCCGCGGCCTCCTCGACGCCGACCCGGATTCTCTCGCGGCCCTGGCCAGGACGGTGCAGCGCGTCGCCCGGGCGGTGAAGGCGGCCTTCGCGGCCGAGGGGCTGACGGTGTTCCAGTACAACGAGCCGGCGGGGGGGCAGACGGTGTTCCACCTGCACGTCCACATCGTGCCGCGCTTCGAGGGCGTGCCGCTTCAGCGCCACACCGGCGGCATGGCGGACCGGGCGGTCCTGGCGGAGCACGCCGCCCGCATCCGGGCCGCCCTCGCGGCCGGCTGAATCAGGCGGCGCCGCTCACCGGCGGGTTGGCGAGGAGCCGGCGCAGGGCGGCGTTCTCGGCCTCGAGTTCGCTGATCCGGCGCACCAGGGCGAGCATCGCGGCGGCCTCGTCCGCCGGGGGCGGAGCCGCCGCGGCGGGGACGGGCACGGGGACCGGCGCCGGCGCGGCCTCGTCCACGAAGGTGATGCCGATGCCGTCCGCCCGGCGCCAGCACAGGGTGGCGCGGTAGGTCCGGTCCTTCTGCGGAATGTAGAGGTCGAAGCTCTCGGGCAGCGTCGTGGTCTCGGTCAGGGCGAGCCGGGCGCCGGAGGCGGACAGGTCCCGGACCAGGCAGTCCATGGTCGAGGCACCCTTGTTGAAGATGATCCGGCCCTTGAGGAAGGTCCTCAGGCGCGACTCCCTGCGATGCTCCGACATGCCGTGCTGCTCCACCCTGGGTCGGTCTCCGACTCCGCGTCACACGGCGGGCACCCTGGCACGGGGGCCCTTAAGGAATGATCGCCGCGCGGCGCGACGGCGCGCCCGGCGTCGGACCTGACGCCGCGTTTGCCCATCGGGTCAGTGGAAGCGGCTGTCCATGGTCTGGAACAGGTAGAAGCCGTTGAAGCGTACGGCGGTCTCGGCCGCGCGGTCGTCGAAATCGGCGGGGGCGTCGCCGGCCGCCTCGAGCTTGCCGCCGAAGGCCCAGCGGTCGTTCCCGAGGAAGGGCGGCACGGCGCGGCTCTCCGGCACGGCGCAGCACAGGCCCTCGACGCTCCTGAGGCAGAAAACGTTGTAATTCTGCATCGGTCAACCTCCGATTCGCCCACCCAAGCTACGCCCTAAGCAGGCAATCGGACAGCACTGTGTCGATCAGGTCTCCGGAACGTTACGGGCCAGGTCTTCGAGCCAGGGCGCGGCGCTTCCATCGGAGGGCGCGCGCCAGTCGCCGCGCGGAGACAGGGAGCCCCCGGCCGAGACCTTGGGTCCGTTGGGCAGGGCGGAGCGCTTGAACTGGCTGAAGCCGAAGAACCGCTTCAGGAAGACCGCGAGCCAGCGCCGGATCTCTCCCAGGTCGTAGGCGCCGCGCTCGGAGTCGGGGAAGTCCGGCGGCCAGGAGCCGGCGCCCGCGTCGCCCCAGGCATGCAGGGCCAGGAAGGCGATCTTGGAGGGCGGGAAGCCGTAGCGCAGGGTGTAGAACAGGTTGAAATCCTGCAGCGCGTAGGGGCCGATCACCCCTTGGGTGCTCTGCGGCGCCGCGCCCGCTTCCACCGGCACCAGTTCGGGCGAGATCTCGGTGTCGAGGATCGCCCGCAGGGTGACGCCGACATCCGGCGCGAACTGGCCCGAGGCGATGACCCAGCGGATCAGGTGCTGGATCAGGGTCTTGGGCACGCCGGCATTGACGCCGTAATGGCTCATCTGGTCGCCGACGCCGTAGGTGCACCAGCCGAGGGCCAGTTCCGACAGGTCGCCCGTGCCGATAACGAGAGCGCCGTTCTGGTTGGCGAGCCGGAACAGGTAGTCCGTGCGCAGGCCCGCCTGCACGTTCTCGAAGCTGACGTCGTAGACCGGCTCGCCGCGCCCGAACGGGTGGTCCATCCCCTTGAGCATCACGGTGGCGGCCTCGCGGATGTCGATCTCGCGGGCGGTGGTGCCGAGCGCCTCCATCAGCGCGTGGGCGTTGGCCTTGGTGCCCTCCGAGGTGGCGAAGCCCGGCAGGGTGTAGGCCAGGATGTTCGACCGGGGCAGGCCGAGGCGGTCGAGCGCCTTGGCCACCACGATGAGGGCGTGGGTCGAATCGAGGCCGCCCGAGACGCCGATGACGACCTTCTTCGTCCCCGTCGCCTCCAGGCGCTGGGCGAGGCCCGCCACCTGGATGTTGTAGGCCTCGTAGCAATCCTGGGCGAGGCGGGCCGGATCGGCGGGCACGAAGGGGAAGCGCTCGACCGCGCGCTTCAGCCCGAGGTCGGCCGCCGGCGGATCGAGCCGGAAGGCCACCCGGCGATAGGTGGGCCCGCGGGGCACGGCCCGGCCCGAATCGTCGAAGCTGCCCATCTGGAGCCGCTCCTGGGCGAGGCGGCCGAGATCGATGTCGGCCAGGGTCATCACGGGCTCGGAGGAGAACCGCGGCCCCTCGGCGAGGCGCTCCCCGTTCTCGTCGATGCTGGTCTGCCCGTCCCAGGACAGGTCGGTGGTGGATTCGCCGGTGCCGGCGGCGGCGTAGACGTAGGCGCAGAGGCAGCGCATCGAGGCGGCCCGCGACAGCATCGCCCGGGATTCCGCCCGGCCCACCGTGATTGGGCTGCCCGACAGGTTGGCGAGCACGGTGGCGCCGGCCAGCGCCGCGTCGGTGCCGGGGGAGGCGGGCACCCAGAGGTCCTCGCAGACCTCGAGGCCGAGCACCAGGTTCGGCACGTCCGCGGCGGCGAACAGCAGGTCGGTGCCGAAGGGCGCCTCCAGGCCGGCGACCCGGATGGTCTCGCCCGCGATCCCGGCGCCGGAGGCGAAGTGGCGCTTCTCGTAGAACTCCCGGTAGGTCGGCAGGAAGCTTTTCGGCACCACCCCGAGGAGCCGGCCGCGGTGGATGGCCAGGGCGCAGTTGTAGAGCCGGTGGCCCCAGCGCAGGGGCGCGCCGACGACGAGGACGGGCTGGAGCGCGGCCGAATCCGCCACGAGGCGCGCCACCGCCGCCTCCACGGCCTCCAGCACCGTCACCTGCAGGAACAGGTCCTCGATGGCATAGGCCGAGACGCAGAGCTCCGGGAACACCGCCACGGCGGCCCCGGCGCGATCGCACGAGCGGGCGAGGGCGAGGATGCCTTCCGCGTTGCGGGCCGGGTCGGCCGGGTGGCTGCGGGTGGTGCAGGCGGCGACCCGGGCGAAGCCGTGCCGGTAGAGGGAGCGGAAGCCGGGATCGGCCGGGGCGGGGGTGGTCGCCGAGGGACTGGGCAAGGGGCGGGGCTCCGGGCTGGTCGCGCCGCACCTTAACGCCTGTGGCCATCCGCCTCCAGCGAAAGGCTTAAGGGCAAGCGAAGGGCAGGGGCCAGGGGGCTCCGGGGCCGGCGGGCGCGGTTTTAAGCGCCTGGGTCGAGGCGATCGGGCCACGGTCGCGGGGTCGGATCAAGCGTCTGTTAACGACGATGCCCCTAACTCAGCGCTGAACCGCGCCGCTCCCGGCGGCGGACCCGTTTTGAGTACATCCGGCCAATCATGCGCGCATCGGGACGGCTCCCCTACTCCCATCGTGATCCTTCGCGCCCCGTTCGCGGCGGCGACCGCCTCGGCCTGTCGATCGGCGCCCTGGCGCACCGGTTGATGAATCTGCGGGCGACCCTGTCCCGTCGCCTCGCCGGCCCGCCGCAGCGGCCGGACTACACGGTGGCGGCCACCCGCCCGGCTCCGAGCTGGATGACGAGCCCGCAGGCCCTGGTCGGCCGCAACGAGGTCGGCCTCGCCTTCCGGCCCGCCCCCGCGATCCAGGCCTGGCCCGCCCAGGTCTTCGACGACCGCGCCACCCTCGACATGATCCCGCGCCGCGCCGCCCCCACGGCCGGGTTCGATGACGGCCTGATGGAGGCCGACGCCCCCGCGCCCCGCGTCCTGATCCGGACCCCGCGCCGCCCTTCCGCGATCATGCCCGAGGCGGGCGAGGCCCCGGCCTCCGTCGCGGCGGAGCCGGCCGGCCCGGCCGTGCGCTACACCCGCACCCCCGACCCGGTGCTGCACGAGCGCCGCCAGCGGGCGCTGGATGCCGAGCGCGCCGCCCGCGCCCAGGCCCATGCGGAGGCCGAGGCGGAGGCCCTGCGCCTCCAGGCCGAGGAGGAGGCGCTCCGGCTCGAGGCCGAGGCGCGGGCGCAGGCCGCCCTCGCGGCGCAGGCCGAGGCCGAGGCCCTGGCCGCCCAGGTGCCCGAGCCCCTGTGGCGCCAGCCCTTCGTCGCCCCTCCCGGCGTGCGCTTCTTCCGCAGCCCCGACCGTCGCCAGGGCCGCCCCAACGCGGAGGCGCCCGCCGCGCTCGCGCCGGAGCCCGCGCCCGTCGAGGCCGTCTCGGCCGAGATGTCTCCGGCCGAACCGTCTCACGCCGAGACCGGCTTGGTCGAGACCGGCTTGGCCGAGACCAGCTTGGCCGAGACCACCCTGGCCGAGACCGGCTTGGCCGAGACCGCCTCCGGAAGCATCGTGCCCGTCGAGGCGGCCGTGATCCCCGACGATCGCGACTGGTCGGACGTGCCGGACTGGTCCGAGGTCCATGCCTGGTTCGACGGGCGCGACGGCGCGGCCCTCGACGCCTGGTCGGCGATCCAGGCCGAGCCCGCGCCGCTGCCGGTGTCCGCGATCGACACCCCCGAGATCAACACGCCCACGCTCTCGGCCTTCGACGTCGTCGAGGCGGTGATCGCGTCCGAGGCCCCTGCCCCGGCCGATGCGTCCATGACCGCCGAGACGGCCCCGGCCCGGGCCGGCTACCGCCTGGAACACCTCGTGCGGTTCGAGACCTTCGGCCCGCCGTGCCCGGTCGAGGGCCAGGACAATGCGGTTCCGGGGGCCGCGCCGGCCCGTCCGGCTCCCCTCCACGCCATGGCGGCCCGCGCGGCGATCCGCGCCGGCCGTCCGGCCGCCCCCGTCGGCGCCGAGGCCGCTGCGCCGATGGCGGCCCCGGCCCCGGTGGCCGCCGCGATGGCCGTGGCTCCGCACCCGGCCCCCTCCCCTGCCCTGCCGGGGGCGATGCAGTTCGTGCCCGTCGCGCCCTTCGTCCCGGCTCCCGGCGTCCCGGCTCCCTTTGTCCCGGCTTCCGGCGTCCCGGCTTCAGGCATGCCGGCCCTTGTGCCGGCGGCGCCCCGGGCGGCCGAGCCCGCCTTCGTGCCGACCCCGATCCCGACGCGTCCGGTGCTGCTGCGCAACCCCAAGGGCCTGTCCGCCCCCGAGCCCGAGATCGAGGTCTCCGCGCCCGTGGCGTCGAGCGAGGCGGTCGCGTCGACCGACCCGGTCGAGGAGGCCCTCGCGGTTGAGGAAGCCCTCGCGGTCGAGGCCGGGGCGCCTGCCCCCGAGGCGGAGGCCGTCGCCGCGCCGGAGGTTCCGGCCGTGCACATGCCGCGCGCGATCCTGCCCGAGCGCCCGCTGCTCATCCCGGCCGGCCGGCACGTGCCGATGTCCTTCGTGGAGAACGCCGACTACGAGCACCCCGCCCTCGACCTCCTGGCCGAGCCGCCGGCCACCGGCACCGAGGAGGTCGATGCCGACGTGCTGGAGCAGAACGCCCTCAACCTGCAGCAGACGGTCCAGGATTTCGGCGTGCGCGGCGACATCCTGGCGGTGCGCCCCGGCCCGGTCGTCACCCTCTACGAGCTGGAGCCGGCGCCCGGCACCAAGTCGAGCCGCGTGATCTCGCTCTCGGACGACATCGCCCGCTCGATGTCGGCGGTCTCCGCCCGCGTCGCCGTCGTCCCCGGCCGCAACGTCATCGGCATCGAGCTGCCCAACGACACCCGCGAGACCGTCTACCTGCGCGAGCTCCTCGCCTCGGCCGATTTCGGGATGAGCAAGCACAAGCTCGCCCTGTGTCTCGGCAAGAACATCGGCGGCGAGCCGATCATCGCCGATCTGGCCAAGATGCCCCACCTGCTGGTGGCGGGCACCACGGGCTCGGGCAAGTCGGTGGCCATCAACACCATGATCCTGTCGCTGCTCTACCGGATGAAGCCGGAAGAGTGCCGCCTGATCATGGTCGACCCCAAGATGCTGGAGCTCTCCGTCTATGACGGCATCCCGCACCTGCTCTCCCCCGTCGTCATCGACCCGAAGAAGGCGGTCATCGCCCTCAAGTGGGCCGTGCGCGAGATGGAGGAGCGCTACAAGAAGATGTCCAAGATCGCCGTGCGCAACATCGACGGCTACAACGCGCGCATGGCGGAGGCCCGGGCCAAGGGCGAGGTGATCACCCGCGAGGTCCATACCGGCTTCAACCGCGAGACCGGCCAGGCCGTCTACGAGACGGAGGAGATGGACCTCTCGGCGCTGCCCTACATCGTGATCGTGGTCGACGAGATGGCCGACCTGATGATGGTGGCGGGCAAGGACATCGAGGGCGCGATCCAGCGCCTGGCGCAGATGGCGCGCGCGGCCGGCATCCACCTGATCATGGCGACCCAGCGTCCCTCGGTCGACGTGATCACGGGCACGATCAAGGCCAACTTCCCGACCCGGATCTCCTTCCAGGTGACGAGCAAGATCGACAGCCGCACGATCCTGGGCGAGATGGGCGCCGAGCAGCTGCTGGGCCAGGGCGACATGCTGTTCATGGCCGGCGGCGGGCGCACGACGCGCGTGCACGGGCCGTTCTGCTCCGACTCGGAGGTCGAGAGCGTGGTCGCCCACCTCAAGCGCCAGGGCCGGCCCTCCTACCTCGAGGCCGTCACGGCCGACGACGGCAGCGGCGACGAGAAGCCCGCCAAGGGCTCGAAGGCCGACAAGGCCGACCGGGCCGAGAAGGCCCAGGCCACCGAGATCGATGACATCGACGCCCCGATCTTCGATGCGGGGGCCTATGCGGGCAGCGGCGGCATCGATCCCGGCGCCGAGCTCTACGACCAGGCGGTGCAGGTGGTGATGCGGGACCGCAAGGCCTCGACCTCCTACATCCAGCGCCGCCTGCAGATCGGCTACAACCGCGCCGCCTCCATCATGGAGCGGATGGAGATCGAGGGCATCGTCGGCCCGGCCAACCATGCCGGCAAGCGCGAGATCCTGATGGAGGGCGGCCACGCCGCCTCCGGCATGATGGACTACGACGACTGAGCCGGATGGCACGGGTGGGGCGGTTGCCGTCCCACCCGTCGCATATTCGCCACAGGGCGGGCTTCTAAGCGGGCACCACCCGCGCTCGACCCGCACGCCTTCGCATCGCCTCAAGGGAGCGTCCCGATGATCGGCCGCCGTCACCGCCTCGCCGCCGGTCCGCTGCTCGTCCTGGCGGCCAGCCTCGCGCAGCCGCAGCCCGCCGCCGCCCAGGTCTCCTCGTTCCTCGACGGCCTGTTCGGCCGCAAGGAGCAGCCGGCCCCCGCGCCCGAGCCGGAGCCCGCCCCGGAGGCCGCGCCCCCGGCCGCCGCCCCGAAGAAGCCCGTCGCCCAGGCGCCGAAGACCACGAAACCGTCCGCCAAGGCCGACGCGAAAGCCCCCAAGGGCGAGGCCAAAGGTGCGGACGCCAGGGCTTCGGACGGCAAGGCTGCGGACGGGAAGGCCGCCAAGGTCGCGGCCGTGGGGGCGCCCGCCGCCGCCGTCGCGGGCGAGGCCGACGACGCCACCGTGATCGCGCAGGCCAACGCCTACTTCAACGGCATGACCACGCTCACCGGCAACTTCGTCCAGGTCGGCCCGGACGGGCGCCGCATCGGCGGCAAGCTGACGCTCGCCAAGCCCGGCCGGCTGCGCTTCGACTACGACCAGCCCTCCCCCCTGGAGATCGTGGCCGACGGCACCTCGGTGGCGGTCAAGGACCGCAAGCTCGGCACCCAGGACCTCTACTTCATCTCGCAGACGCCCCTGAAATTCCTGCTCCGCGAAAAGATCGACCTCGCCCGCGACCTCTCCGTCACCGACGTGGCGAACGATCCGGGCGGCCTGCGGATCTCCCTGGAGGACCGCTCGACGCTCGGCGGCACCTCGCGGATCCAGCTGTTCTTCGACTCCGAGGTGAAGACCCTGAGCCAGTGGCGGATCACCGACCCGCAGGGCTACCAGACCACGGTGCAGCTCGCGAACCTGCAGAAGGGCCGCCCGGTCGAGGGCAGCCTGTTCTTCATCAATTACGGGCGCAGCGAGGACAAGGCGGCCGAGCGCCAGATCCGCGCGCAGTAGCGCCGCGTCGGACGTCCGGGGCGGCGCCGCGCTTGTCCCGCCGGTGCCGAAGCGGCTAAGCGTCGGGCTCGCATCGTACGAGCCGAGCCCATGCACGACATCCGCGCCATCCGCGACAATCCGGACGCCTTCGACGAGGCCCTGCGCCGCCGCGGGCTGGCGCCGCTCGCCGCGGACCTCATCGCCCTGGACGACGCGCGCAAATCCGCGATCTCGGCCGCGCAAGCCAACCAGGAGCGCCGCAACGCGCTCGCCAAGGAGATCGGCGGCGCCAAGAAGGCCAAGGACGAGGCCAGGGCCCAGGACCTCATGGCCGAGGTCGCCCGCCTGAAGGACGAGGCCCCGGCCCTGGAGGCCGCCCAGGCCGAGGCCGGCAAGACCCTCGACGACCGTCTCGCCGCGATCCCGAATCGCCCGAACCCGGACGTGCCGGAGGGCGCGGACGAGCACGGCAACGTCGAGTACCGGCGCTTCGAGGCCCATCGCCCGCAACTCGCCACCGGTAAACAGCACTTCGAACTCGGCGAAGCCTCCGGCCTGATGGATTTCGAGGCCGCCGCCCGGATGTCCGGGGCCCGCTTCGTGGTGCTCAAGGGCCAGCTCGCCCGCCTGGAGCGGGCGCTCGGGCAGTTCATGCTCGACCTGCATACCGGCGAGCACGGCTACACCGAGGTGGCGCCGCCCCTCATGGTCCGCGACGAGGCGATGTTCGGCACGGCACAGTTGCCAAAATTCGAGGACGATCAATTTTTTTCGGGGAATATCACCGAGATCGACAAGGGTGTCGATGAAGCTTTGCAGTACGTAGACCAGATAAGCCCAGTCTCAGATCGAGCGGATAGTATCTCTGAGATGCTGGCCGAAAACGAAAGGCGGGCATTTCGTGAGATTGTGTTGAAAAATACTCGCCGTTGGCTCATCCCCACGGCGGAAGTCCCCCTCACCAACCTCGTGCGCGAGAGCATTCTTCGCGAGGAGGAGCTTCCCCTCCGCTTCACCGCCCTCACCCCGTGCTTCCGGGCGGAGGCCGGCTCGGCGGGCCGCGACACCCGCGGCATGCTGCGCCAGCACCAGTTCAACAAGGTCGAGCTCGTCTCGATCACCACGCCGGAGCAGTCGGCCACGGAGCACGAGCGCATGCTGGGCTCGGCCGAGGCCGTGCTGAAGAAGCTCGACCTGCCCTACCGGATCATGACGCTCTGCACCGGCGACATGGGCTTCGCCTCCCAGAAGACCTACGACATCGAGGTCTGGATGCCGGGCCAGGAGACCTTCCGCGAGATCTCGTCCTGCTCGGTCTGTGGCGACTTCCAGGCGCGGCGGATGAACGCGCGCGTCCGCGCCCGGGATGGCAAGGCGGTGAATTTCGTCCACACCCTCAACGGGTCCGGCGTGGCCGTGGGCCGCGCGCTCATCGCCGTCATGGAAAACTACCAGAACCCGGATGGCAGCGTCACGGTGCCGTCGGTGCTGAAGGCCTATATGGGCGGGATCGAGCGGATCGAGGGGTTCAAGAGCTGATGCGCATTCTCGTCACCAACGACGACGGCATCCACGCGCCGGGGCTCGAGACCCTGGAGGGGATCGCCCGGGCCATCTCGGACGACGTCTGGGTGGTGGCGCCGGAGACCGACCAGTCCGGCGTCTCGCACTCCCTCTCGCTGAACGACCCCCTGCGCCTGCGCCAGGTCGCCGAGAAGCGCTTCGCCGTGAAGGGCACGCCGTCCGACTGCGTGATCATGGGCGTGCGCCACATCCTCAAGGAGCACGGCCCCGACCTGGTGCTCTCGGGGGTCAACCGCGGCCAGAACGTCGCCGAGGACGTGACCTACTCGGGCACCATCGCGGCGGCCATGGAGGGGACGATCCTCAACGTGCGCTCCATCGCGCTGAGCCAGGCCTACGGGGCCGGCGGGCGCGGCGCCATCAAGTGGCACTGCGCCGCCGAGCACGGGCCCGGGGTGGTCCGCAAGATCCTCGACATCGGCATCGAGCCCGGCATCGTCGTCAACGTGAACTTCCCCGACTGCGAGCCCGAGGAGGTCCTGGGCACGGCGGTGACGGCCCAGGGGTTCCGCAACCAGGCCCTGCTCCAGATCGATGCGCGCCAGGACGGGCGCGGCAATCCCTATTTCTGGCTCGCCTTCGCCAAGGCCACCTTCCAGCCCGGCCACGGCACCGACCTCAAGGCCATCGCGGAGAAGCGCATCTCGGTCACGCCCCTGCGCCTCGACCTCACCGACGAGCCGAGCCTGACCCGCTTCGCGCAGGGCTTCGCGCCGTAGGGCCGGTCACCGCGGAACCGATCGAGGTCCAGCCATGATGCACGAGGGCTCGATCGAGGATGCCGCCTTCGTCATGGCCCTGCGGGGCCGCGGCGTGCGCGACACCGACACCCTGCGGGCGCTGGAGCGGGTGCCGCGCGAGCGCTTCGCCCCGGCCCTGCACCGCGACCTCGCCCGGCGCGACCTCGCCCTGCCGCTGGCCTGCGGCCAGACCATGACGGCCCCGACCACGGTGGCGGCGATGCTGAAGGCGCTGGCCCTGCGCCCGGGCGCCCGCATCCTCGAGATCGGCACCGGCTCGGGCTACGTCACCGCCCTGCTGCTGCGCCTCGGGGCGGCCCGTGTTCACAGCGTCGAGCGCTACGCCACCCTGGCGGACGAGGCCCGCGACAACCTCGTGCCGGAGGACCGGCCGCTCGCCGAGATCGCCGTCGGGGACGGGCTGCATCCGGCGACCCTGCGGGGGGCGGAGCCCTTCGACCGCATCCTCCTCAACGGCACGGTGTCGGCGATTCCGGGTCACCTCGGCGACCTGCTCGGCCCCGGCGGCCGCCTCGTCGCCCCGGTCGGCCGGCCCGAGGCGGCGGGCCTCGTCACCTGGACGCGGGGGCCGGACGGCACCCTGGACGCGCGCCCCGGCGCGGCCGTCCGGCTGGCGCCGCTCACCCCGGGGCGCGCCCGCGTCCTGTAGAGCGAAAGGTTCCCGCGAGAGCCCGGCGTCGGCGCAAACGTGGTGAATCGGAACGGTTGCTTAACCTGAATCGGGTTTGAATGACGTCATCAAGTTGCGTCAGGCAAACAGGTGCGTCGATGCGGGTTCGCGGGACTGGTCGAGGGTTGAGGACGCTGTCGCGTTTCGCGCTCATCGGCGTGATTGGAGGCGGTGCGGCCGCCTGTTCTTCGGATGCGTCCCGATTGGGCGATCCCTTCGGCAATCCATTTGCCTCGAACCTGTCGAGCGAGCCCGCCGCGACGGGCAGCCTGCCCGACGGCGAGATCGCCCCGGCACCGGTGGTGCGCACCAGCCGCATCCAGTCCCAGGCCCTCGGGGCTCCGGGCGCGGCCACCTCGGCGGCGGCCATGTCGCCCCGCCCGATGGCGGCGGCCCCCGTCCCGGCCCGGCCCCAGACCACCCGCCTCGCCTCCACCGAGCCGGTCTCGGGCGGCATGACGGCCTCCGCGGTCTCGGGCATGAACCCCGATGCGGCCCGCATGAGCACCCGCGCGGTGCCCGCCGCGCCGGCCCCGAAGATGATCGACCGGGCCGCCGAGAAGCGGGCCGCCGACGCCCGCCGCGAGGCGGAGGCCCGCGAGGCCGCCGAGGCCAAGGTGGAGGCCAAGCGCCAGGCCGAGGCCGCCAAGCTCGCCGAAGCCCGCAAGGTCGTGGAAGCCGCCAAGGCGAACGAGACCAAGGCTGTCGAGGCCCGCAAGGCCTCGGAGAAGGCGGCCAACGCCGCCAAGCTCGCCGAGACCAAGGCCGCCGACGCCCGCAAGGCCCATCTCCGTCCCGGCCAGGCCGTCGCCAAGGCCGAGGACAAGGCGGTCCGCAAGATCGAGATCAAGGAAGCCAAGGCCGAGGTGAAGGCCGAGGTGAAGGCCGAGGCGAAGGTGGACGCCGCCAAGGACGCGGCCAGGAAGGCCGAGGCGGCCCGCAAGACGGCCGAGGCCGAGGCGGCCAAGCTGGCCAAGGCCGACGCCGCCAAGGAGGCGGCCCGCAAGGTCGCCGAGGCGAAGGCCGCGGAGGCCGCCGCCAAGGAAGCCAGCAAGGAAGCCAGCAAGGCGCCCGTGAAGGTCGCCGCGGTCGAGGCCCCCAAGGCCGAGCCCGCCAGCACCGGGTCCGTCGCGGCCGCCGCGGAGCAGTCGTTCCGCTGGCCCGCCAAGGGCCGGGTGATCTCGGGCTACGGCACCTCCGGCAACGAGGGCATCAACATCTCGGTGCCCGAGGGCACCGCGGTGAAGGCGGCCGAGGACGGCACCGTGGCCTATGCGGGCTCCGACGTGAAGGGCTACGGCAAGCTCGTCCTGGTGCGCCACTCCAACGGCTACGTCTCGGCCTATGCCCATAACGGCGAGCTCGACGTCCGCCCCGGCGAGAAGGTGAAGCGCGGCCAGACCATCGCGAAGTCCGGCGCCTCCGGCAACGTCACCTCGCCCCAGCTCCACTTCGAGATCCGCAAAGGCGCGACCCCGGTCGACCCGATGCCCCACCTCGCCAGCAACTGACCCTCCGGTCGGAAGCCCGCGATCCCGAAACGGCGGCCCCTCGGGGCCGCCGTTCTCGTTCGGGGGGCCGGTCGGCGACGGCCTCAGCGGCCGGTGCGCACCCGGGTCCAGCTCCGGGTGACGAAGCGCTGGGTGCGGTCGTCCCAGGCGGTGTTGCTGGCTAGGCGCTGCATCGTCGCCTCGTCCGGGTAGATGCCCGGATTGGCCAGGATCTCGGGCTTGATGAACTTCCGGGCCGCCGCGTTGCCGCTGGCGTAGGAGACGAAGTTGGTGTTGGCCGCCGCCACCTCGGGCCGCATCATGTAGTCGAGGAACTGGTGGGCCTCGGCGGGATGGGGGGCGTCCTTCGGGATCGCGAAGGCGTCGAACCACATCAGCGCGCCCTCGCGGGGAATGACGTAGCCGATCTCGACCCCGTTCTTGGCCTCCTCGGCCCGCTTGCGGGCCTGCATGATGTCGCCGGAATAGCCGACCGCCAGGCAGAGGTCGCCGTTGGCCAGCCCGTTGATGTATTCCGAGGAGTGGAACTTGCGCACCGAGCCGCGGACCTTGAACAGGGCGTCGGTGACCTGGGTGATGTCGTCCCAGCGCTTGGAATCCGGCTTGAAGCCGTAGAACGGCAGCAGGCTCGGGATCAGGTCCTCGGGGGAATCGAGCAGCATCACCCCGCAATCCTTGAGCTTGGCCATCAGGCCCGGATTGAGGACGAGGCTCCAGGTGTTGAGGGGCTGGCTCGCCCCCAGGCGCTCGCGCACCTGGGCGAGATTCACGCCGATGCCGGTGGTGCCCCACATGTAGTCCACGGCGTAGGTGTTGCCGGGGTCGTAGGTGGCGAGCCGCGCCGCGATCTCGGGCCAGGCATGGACCAGGTTGGGGATCCGGGCCTTGTCGAGGGGCTGGAACACGCCCGCCCGGATCAACCGCTGCAGGAACGGCCCGGAGGGCGCCACCACGTCGTAGCCCGAGCGCCCGGCCAGCAGCTTGGTCTCGAGGATCTCGTTGTTGTCGTAGGTGTCGTACACGACCTTGATGCCGGTCTCCCGGGTGAAGGCCTCGAGCATCTTCGGGTCGATGTAGTCCGACCAGTTGTAGATGTTGACCACGCGCTCGCCCTGCGGCGCGGGCGTCTCGGCCCGCGCCCCGGGCAGGCCGAGCGCCAGGGCGGCGAACGCCCCGGCGACCAGCCCCCCGGACAGGAGCGCGCGGCGGCTGCCGGCTCGGATCATGCCTGTCCTTTCGCAGCCACCACCACGATCTCGACGCGGTATTCGGGGGCAGCGAGCTTGGCCTCCACGGTGGCGCGGGCCGGCGGGTTGTCCTGGGGCACCCAGGCGTCCCACGCGGCGTTCATCTCGGAGAACGTGGCGATGTCGGCCAGGTAGATGGTGGCGGTGAGGATGCGGCTCTTGTCGGTGCCGGCCGCCGCCAGCAGGCGGTCGATCTCGCCCAGGATCTCCTGGGTCTGTGCGGTGACGCCGGCGCCCACCACCGTGCCGGCCACCTGGCCCGCGAGGAAGACCATGTCGCCGTAGGTGACGGCCTGGCTCATGCGGGGACCGGATTCGAAGCGCTGGATCGTCATGGCGGGGATACGTGCCTCTCGCGTGTCGGCCGCGGGATGCCTCGAGGCACCCCTGGGATGCCCCCTTGGCATCCCGGCTCGGGGCAAGCGTTGTGCCGCGTCGGGGACCCGAACGTAAAGGCCCCCCGGCGCCCGGTGCACGCCGCGATCCGGCCGCGCCGGATCGGCTTCGCCGGCGCCGCGACAAAGTCGCTGCGTGCAGCGCAACCCATCCCACCGGTGCGGCGTTCTCACCCCATGCGCTAAGGCCAAGGCTAGCAAGCCGGCCGCTACCGCCAGTGACGTCCGACCCTGTGGGTTCGGCCAAGTTCGAGGATCAGCTCATGGGTATCATCTGGACCATCATCATCGGCTTTCTGGCCGGTGTCATCGCCAAGTTCATCATGCCGGGCAGCAACGAGCCGGGCGGCTTCATCCTGACCACGATCCTCGGCATCGTCGGCGCCTTCGTCGCCACGTTCCTCGGCCAGGCCCTCGGCTGGTACGGTCCGAACCAGGGTGCGGGCCTGATCGGTGCCGTCGTCGGCGCGATCGTCGTGCTGGCGATCTACGGCTTCATCCAGGGCCGTCGCTCGACCACCTCCCTGTAAGGTCCACGCCACGCCTGCGCTGACAGCGCAGGCGCAACGGAGAAAGGGGCGCCTCAGCGAGGCGCCCCTTTTTCGTGTCCGGTCGGGCGCGAGGCCGGTCAGGCCTCGGTCACGGCCTTGACGGCGCAGTGACCGGTGGCGCCGCGGATGGCGAGGCCGGCGCCGACCACCAGGGCCGCGAGGCTGAGCCACTTGTTCGGGCGCGGCTGCGCGGCCGCCGCGGCGATGCCGAGGCCGAGCACCACCGAGACGGCGCGCTCCGTGGTGGTGAGGTTCGGGGTGCCGCTGAAGATGTCTTGGATCATCGCGTTGGCCATGCGGGCGTCTCCTGTGCTGCGTCGCGGGGCGAACGCGGCGGGGGAACGGGCGTTCCACCGCGCGGGTGTGGCGCGGCACCGGGCCGCCGACCGCGCCGGCCGCCCCGGAACGCACCGCCGGGATCCGGCGCGATCTTTGTGTATATCGGAAGTTGTGATCGGGGCGGGATCTTGTTCCTGCGTGCAGAAGGCGTGAAACCGGCGGGGCCGTCACAGAATACGGCGCGGGGGGACGACATGAGCACCAGGACCATGAGCACCAGGACCACGGGCACGCGGACACTCACCGCCGCGATGCTGATCGCGGTGAGCGTCGGGGCTTGCGGCAGCATCACGCGCGGCACGACGGAGAAGATGGCCTTTCTCACGGAGCCCTCCGGCGCGACGATGACGAGCACCAAGGGCTATGCCTGCCCGGCGACCCCGTGCTCCCTCGAGGTGGATCGCTCGGACGCGTTCGACGTGACCTTCGCCAAGCCCGGCTTCCAGCCCGCGCTCATCCCGGTCCGCACCCAGGTGGTGGGCGCGGGCGCTGCCGGGATGGCGGGCAACGTGCTCGCCGGCGGGGTGATCGGCATCGGCGTCGATGCCTATACGGGGGCGGCCCTGGACCATACCCCGAACCCGGTCAGCGCCGTGCTGGTGCCGGAGGCCCGGCCGGGGGCCCCGCACGCCCGCCGTCGCCGCGCCCCCGACACCTAGGCGGTGGTCGCGCGATCGTCCGAGGCAAGAAGACAGGCAAGCAGAGCCGGGCCGGCGTCAGGTTCTCGACGCGTCCGCGACCCGCGCGATCCCGATGGCCGCGACGGCGGGAAACCGTTGGCGCGCCCCTAGCGGGCATTGGGCAGGCGCACCGTCACGCCGGCCTTCGCCGCCGGGGCTTCCGGGCCGGGCGGCGCCCCGCCCCAGCGGGTGGCCTCGATGCGCACCGTGCCCCATCCGGTGGCGACCGTGATCGACAGCGGCAGCAGCAGCGTCCCGTCGAGGATTGGGGCGAAGCGCACCTGCATGTCGTCGTTGGCGGCCATGCGGCGGACGTTGCTCCCGCCGGAGCGGTGGCCCGAGATCGGCACCCAGCGCACCCGGCAGTCGAGGGCGGGGCCGCGATAGGCGCCCTCCGTCACCGTTGCGAGGCGGCCCCGCGACAGCACGAGGTCGGCCCGGCTCGCCCCGTCGAAGACCGGGATGCGCCGGTCGCACAGGGCGACGTCCAGGGGGGCGGCCCCGAGGGGAATCGTCAGCATGGTCAGGGGGTCGACCACGCCGACCTTGTCCTCCGGCGCCACCGGGACCCGGTCCTCGCGCGGGGTCGGGGGCGGCGCGACACTGGCGCTGCGCACGCGCCCGCCGGCGAGGTCGAGGGCCACCGCGATCGGCTTGCCGCCGTAGCGGCTGTCGATCCGGAAGGTGGCGGTCACCGCGCCGGCCCGGGTCGCCGATCCGGCGACGGTGGCCTTGCCGGCCCCGTCGAAGAAGACGCCGGCGAGGCCGCGCAGGCCCGCCTCGAGCTCCAGGGCGTAGCGCTCGCCCGACCGCTCGACCGCGAGGCTCGCCTCGCCCGCCGGCAGGTTCAGGAAGCTCAGGCCGTAGGCCGCCGTGAAGCGGGCCGCGGGTGCCTCCCCCGCGGCCTGCGCGCCGGCCCCCAGCACGGCGGTCGCCAGGGACAGGGCGATCAGGGCCCGGATCTGTCTGTGCCTGCGAGCGGACACGGCCATCGCCTCATCGCGCCCCGAACGGCGCTCAAGCTGTCATATCGGCGTCGGGAGCCCGTAGTATGCGCGCTTCGGCACCTCGCGCGCAGGCTCAACCCCGCGCGGCTCACCCATCCCCTCGCGTGCCGCCAGAACACGCGCCCTCGCCGGACACGCCCCCCTTGCCGGACACGACTGCGTTGGATCGACCCGCCCGATACGCCCTCTACTTCACGCCCGCCCCCGGCTCGGCCCTGGCCGCCTTCGGTGACGCGATCCTGGGTCCCGGCCCGGCGCCCGGCCCGGAGGCGCTCCGGGCGATCCTGGCCGCCCACACCGCCGAGCCGCGCACCTACGGGTTCCACGCCACCCTGAAGGCGCCGATGCGCCTCGCCCCCGGCGCCACCGAGGCCGATCTCCTGGCGGCGGCCGAGGCCCTGGCGGCGCACCGGAGCCCCCTGCCCGTCGGCCCCCTGCGGGTCACCGCCCTCGGGGCCTTCGCCGCCCTGGTGCCGGAAGCGCCCCCGGCCGCCCTCGGCCTCCTGGCCGCCGAGTGCGTCGCGGCCCTCGATCCCCTGCGCGCCCCCCTCACCGAGGCCGAGCGGGCCCGCCGCCGCCCCGAGCGGCTCGATCCCCGCGGCCGGGCGCTGCTGGAGCGCTGGGGCTACCCGCACGTCTTCGAGGCCTTCCGCTTCCACATGACGCTCACCGGCCCCCTCGGGCCGGAGGACGGGGCGACCGCCCTGCCCCTCCTGGCCGCGGCGGCCGCGGGCCTGCCCGACCTGGCGGTCGATGCGGTGAGCGTGGTGGTCCAGGACGGCGCGGCGCCGTTCCGCCTGCTGCGCCGCCTCCCCTTCTCCGCCTGACATCCCTTCTCCGCCCGACATTCCTTGCCCGCCCGACATCCCTTGCCCGCCCGACAGGATCCCGCGATGGCCTCCGATCGCCTCGGCCTCGAACCGGCCGTCCACCCGACCGCCCAGATCTCGGGGGGCCGCCTCGGCCGCTACACCGAGGTCGGCGCGCGCACCCGCCTCCGCGAGACCAGCCTCGACGATTACTCGTACATCGTCGAGGACGGGCAGGCGGACGACACCACCATCGGCAAGTTCTGCTCCATCGCCTCCCACGTGCGGATCAACCCCGGCAACCACCCGATGGAGCGGGCCTCGCAATCCCACATCACCTACCGGGCCAGCGCCTACTGGCCGGGGGAAGCGGACGAGGCGGCCTTCTTCGCCCGGCGCCGGGCCCTGCCCGTCAGCATCGGCCACGACGTCTGGATCGGGCACGGCGCCGTCATCCTGCCCGGGCGCCGCATCGGCACCGGGGCGGTGGTGGGCGCGGGCACCATCCTGACCCGCGACGTGGCGCCCTACACGATCGTGGTCGGCAATCCGGGCCGGGTGGTGCGCCGCCGGTTCCCGGAGGCGATCGCCGAGCGCCTGCAGGCGCTGGCCTGGTGGGACTGGGACCATGCGCGCCTGCGCCGGGCCCTGCCGGATTTCCGTGCCCTGTCGATCGACGCGTTCCTGGAGCGCTAC
The DNA here is from genome assembly GCF_979256535.1 of Methylobacterium sp. AC690. NCBI lineage: Bacteria > Pseudomonadati > Pseudomonadota > Alphaproteobacteria > Hyphomicrobiales > Methylobacteriaceae > Methylobacterium > Methylobacterium sp. AC690. Next base: position 185,447 of record NZ_CEEDOX010000010.1, read on the forward strand.
GAAGCAGAGGCATAAGCGTTCCGGCTATCGGTTAGCCGAACAACTGTCATGATGCTGTCGTGCCCCGCGGGTTTACCGGCGCTCATCGTGAATCGCCGGATACCCGCATGCTGATCCTCGAAGATCTGACGCGCCGTTACGGCGACCGCCGTGCCGTGGAGCGCGTCTCCCTCGCCATCCCCCGCGGCCGCTTCGTGGGCGTGATCGGGCGCTCGGGCGCCGGCAAGTCGACCCTGCTGCGGATGATCAACCGCCTGGCCGAGCCGACGGGTGGCCGCATCCTGTTCGACGGCCTCGACGTCACGGCCCTGCGCGGCCGCGAGCTGCGGCGCTGGCGGACGCGCTGCGCCATGATCTTCCAGCAGTTCCACCTCGTCGGCCGCCTCGACGTGCTGAGCAACGTGCTGATGGGCCGGCTCTCCGAGGTGCCCCGGCACCGCGCGCTGCTCAAGCTCTGGTCCGAGCGCGAGCGCGCCCTGGCCCTGGCCGCCCTCGACGGGTTCGGCATGGGCGATTTCGCCGGGCACCGGGCCGACCAGCTCTCCGGCGGCCAGCAGCAGCGCGTCGCCATCGCGCGGGCGATGATGCAGGCCCCCGACCTGATCCTCGCCGACGAGCCCGTGGCCTCCCTCGATCCGCGCAACACCCGCATCGTCATGGACGCCCTGGCCGAGGCCAACCGGCGCCACGGCATCACGGTCCTGTGCAACCTGCATTCCCTGGATCTGGCCCGCCGCTACTGCGACCGCCTCGTCGGCCTCGCCGACGGCCGCCTCGTGTTCGACGGCGCCCCCGCCGACCTCACCGAGGCGGTGGCCCGCCAGCTCTACGGGCTGGAGGCCGGCGAGGTCCTCGATGCCCCCGAGCCGGTGCGGCCCCCGACCTATCCCGCCGCCCTGGTTGCCTGATCCTCCGGCTCGATCCTTCGCCCCGATCCTGCGGCCTGATTTCCCACCCCCACCGGGAGTTTCCCATGCTGACCCGTCGATCCCTCGCCGGCGCCGTCGCGCTCGCCCTCCTCGCCCTCCCGGCCGCGGCCCAGGACTGGAAGGCCGCCTATCCGGCCCTGACCCTGGCGGTGATCCCGGCCGAGAACGCCTCGGGCACCACCGATCGCTACGCGCCGATGACCGCCTACCTGTCGAAGGCCCTCGGCGTTCCGGTGACGCTGCGCATCGCCAACGACTACGCCGCCGTGATCGAGAGCCAGCGGGCCGGCAACGCCCAGCTCGCCTTCTACGGCCCCGCCTCCTTCGCCCGCGCGGTGATGACCGGGGTCAAGGTCGAGCCCATCGTCAACCAGCGCCACGACACCGGCGCCTCGGGCTACTACTCGGTGATCTACGTGCGCGCCGACAGCCCGTACAAGACGATCGAGGACCTGAAGGGCAAGAACCTCGCCCTGGTCGACCCGAACTCCACCTCCGGCAACCAGGCGCCGCGCTACTTCCTGCACAAGGCCGGCCACCCGGTCGACACGTTCTTCGGCAAGACCGTCTATGCCGGCAGCCACGAGAACGCCGTCCTGGCCCTGGTGCAGGGCACCGTGGACGCGGCGGCCAACCTCTACAACACCGACACCGACACCATGGTCACCCGCATGGCCGCCAAGGGCATGCTGAAGAAGCCCGACGGGACGCCGCTGACGCAGGCGGATTTCCGGGTGGTGTTCAAGTCCGACTTCCTGCCCGAGGGGCCCTTCGCCATGCTGGCGAGCCTGCCCGACGCCCTCAAGGCGAAGATCCGCGAGGCCCTGGTGGCGATGCCCACGGCCGACAAGGCGGCCTTCGACCGGCTCTCGGACGGCAAGGATCTGGGCCTCACCCCCGTGACCCTGAAGGACTACCAGCCGATCATCGACATGCTGAAGTTCAACGACGACCAGCGCCGCAAATCTTGATCCCGCCCCTCCTGACCTGCCCCGTCCCGGGACGCGGGCGCGCGGGCGCGCCGGTGACGACCGATGCCTGAGCGGATCACGCCCCTGCCTCCGGACCGGGCCGCCGCCCTGGCGGGGGCCTACGAGGCCGCCATCGCCGCGACCCGGCGCCGGACCTGGGCCGGCCTCGCCGGGCTCGTGGTCCTCACCGGCCTCGCCGCCTGGGCCGCGGAGGTGCGCCCCTGGGTGCTGGCGACCCATCTCGGCCGCTTCACCGACTACATCGTCCAGATCCTGCCGCCCCTGACCCTGGCGAACCTGCCGGGGGACCTGGCGGACTGGTACTGGGGCGGGCCGAAATGGCTCGGGCTCCTGGGCGAGACCCTGCTGATGGCCTATCTCGGCACCCTCCTGGGGGGCATCGGCGGCTTCCTCCTGTGCTTCTCCGCCGCCGCCAACGTGGCGGGCAGCCGGACGGCCTGCATCCTCGTGCGGCGCGGGCTGGAGGTCTGCCGCACCGTGCCGGAGATCGTGTTCGCGCTGATCTTCGTCATCGCCTTCGGCCTGGGGCCGATGGTGGGCGTGCTGGCCCTGGCGATCCACACCACGGGGGCGCTGGGCAAGCTGTTCGCCGAGGTGGTCGAGAACATCGACATGAAGCCGGTGGAGAGCCTCACCGCCGCCGGGGCCGGGCGGATCGAGATCCTGCGCTTCGCCGTGCTGCCGCAGGTGCTGTCGAACTTCGCCTCCTACGGGCTGCTGCGCTTCGAGATCAACGTGCGCGGCGCCGGCGTGATGGGCTTCGTCGGGGCCGGCGGCATCGGGCAGGAGCTCCTCGTGGCCATCCGGAACTTCTACTACGCCGATGTCAGCGCCATCCTGGTCCTGATCATCCTCACCGTGATGGCGATCGACCTCGGCACCGAGCGCCTGCGCCACGGGCTGCTCGGAGGCCTGCGATGACCGGCCCCGACCTCGGCCCGGCCGAGATCGCCGCCCTGCGCCGGCGCTTTCCCGACAGCTTCCGGCCGGCCTGGCGGGGGCGCCTCCTGGGGGGCCTCGCCCTCGCCGGCCTCCTCGCCCTGGCGGGCTACGCCCTGGTCCGCCTCGACGTCTCCCCGGCGCGCCTCCTCGCCGGCCTCGGCCGCCTCGGCGAGTTCAGCCTGCTGATGCTGCCGCCGGAGACCGGCGGCCGGGCCTGGGCCTTCCTGCAGGCGCTGGCCGAGACCCTCGGCATCGCCTTCATCGGCACGCTGACGGCCGCGCTCCTGGCCTTCCCGGTGGCGTTCCTCGCCGCCCGCAACGTCGTGCCGAACCCCTTCGTGCACTTCGCCGTCCGGCGCGGCCTCGACGTGATGCGCTCCGTCGACGTGCTGATCTGGGCCCTGATCTGGATCAACGTCGTCGGGCTCGGCCCCTTCGCCGGGGCCCTCGCCATCGCGTGCGCGGATTTCGGAGCGCTCGGCAAGCTGTTCTCCGAGGCGGTGGAGACCGCCGACGCCAAGGCCGGCGAGGGCGTCGCCGCCTCCGGCGGCACCGCGCTGCACCGCGTCCGCTTCGGCCTGATCCCGGCGGTGCTGCCGGTGCTCGGCAGCCAGGTGCTGTACTTCTTCGAATCGAACACCCGCTCGGCCACCATCATCGGCATCGTCGGCGCGGGCGGCATCGGCCAGTATCTCAGCGAGCTGATCCGCGTGCTCGAACTGCGCCAGGTCGCCTTCCTGATCCTGATGATCCTGGTCACGGTGGCCCTGATCGACGCCGTTTCGGGGCGCCTGCGCCGGGCCCTGATCGGCGGGGCCGCGCGCTAGGGCGCCGGCGCGGCTACTTCGCCGCGTGGAGGGTCGGCGGGCCGAGATGCTGGAGGTAGTCGACCTTGCCGAGGCCGACGCCGGCGCTGCGCAGGATTCCGTAGGCCGTGGTGACGTGGAAGAAGAAGTTCGGAAGCGCGAAGCCGGTGAGGTAGGCCTGCCCGCTGAAGCGGTATCCCATGCCGTTCGGGAATTTCAGCTCCACCGCGCGCTCCGCGCCCGCGGCCAGGGCGGCCGGATCGACGCCCTCGACGAAGGCGATCGTCCGGGCGCAGCGGGCCTGGAGTTCGGCGAAGGTCGCCTCGACGTCGGGCATCGCCGGCGCCTCGATCCCGGCGAGCCGGGCCACCGCGTTCTTCGCGCTGTCGGACGCCATCTGGTACTGGGCCGGCAGCGGCTTCATGTCCGGCGCCAGCCTCCGGCCGATCAGCGCGGCCTCCGGCTGTTCCGAGGCCGCCTTGTCGAGCCACGCGCTCATGGCGCGCAGGGCGTTGACGAAGACCGGGACGCTGACGTCGTAGAGAGGGATGCTCATCCGGCCTGCGTAAGCCCCCCGTCCCCGAAGCGGGGTGAGACGGCGCACATGGCGCGCGGCCGTCATCGGCCCGGGGCGGTCACTTGCGCAGCGGCACGCCCTTCGTGGTGAAGCGCGGTGCGCCCGGATGGCGCGCAGGGTGCGGCTGGCCGCGCCCCTTGCCCGCCGCAGGGCCGGTTCCGAAGGGCTGCGAGACCGGAATCAGCTGGTCCGGCCGCGGCCCGATGAGATCCGCCCGGCCCATCGCCCGAAGCGCCTCGCGCAGCAGCGGCCAGTTCTCGGGGTCGTGATAGCGCAGGAACGCCTTGTGCAGCCGGCGCTGCCGCATCCCCTTGATCGCGTCGACCGGCTCGCTGCCGCCGCGCCGCACGCCCTGCAGCGGGTTGATCTCGGTGTGGTACATGGTCGTGGCGGTCGCCATGGGCGAGGGCAGGAACGTCTGGACCTGGTCGGCCCGGTAGTCGTTCTTCTTCAGCCACAGGGCGAGGTTCAGCATGTCCGCGTCGGTCGTGCCCGGATGCGCCGCGATGAAGTACGGGATCAGGTAGTACTTCTTGCCGGCCTTCTGGGCGGCGGCGTCGAACATCTCCTTGAAGCGGTCGTAGGTGCCGATGCCCGGCTTCATCATCAGGTCGAGAGGCCCGCGCTCGGTGTGCTCGGGGGCGATCTTGAGGCGGCCGCCGACGTGGTGGGTCACCAGCTCCTCGACGTATTCGGGGCTTCGGACCGCGAGGTCGTAGCGCACGCCGGAGGCGACCATCACCTTCTTGACGCCCTTCACCTCGCGGACCTTGCGATAGAGCCGGATCAGGTCGTCGTGCGAGGTGTTCAGGTTCGGGCAGATGTCGGGGAAGACGCAGGAGGGCAGCCGGCAGGCCGCCTCGATCTTCGGGTCCTTGCAGGCCATCCGGTACATGTTGGCCGTGGGCCCACCCACGTCGGAGATCACGCCCGTAAAACCCGGGGTCTTGTCGCGGATGTGCTCGATCTCGCGCAGGATCGAGCCCTCCGAGCGGTTCTGGATGACGCGGCCCTCGTGCTCGGTGATGGAGCAGAAGGTGCAGCCGCCGAAGCAGCCGCGCATGATCGTCACCGAGAACTTGATCATGTCCCAGGCGGGGATCTTCGCGTCGCCGTAGGCCGGATGGGGGGCGCGGGCGTAGGGCAGGTCGTAGACCGCATCCATCTCCGCGCTGGAGAGCGGGATCGGCGGCGGGTTCAGCCACAGGTCGCGGTCGCCGTGGCGCTGGACCAGGGGACGGGCGTTGCCGGGGTTGGCCTCCCGGTGCAGCACACGGCTTGCGCGGGCATAGGCCTCCTTGTCGTCCTTGACCTCGTCGTAGGCCGGGAGCCGGATCACGGTCTCGCCGGGGCGGCGGCTCGCGGCCTCGTCGGCCGAATCGAGGTCGTCGGCGGGCAGTTCGGTGTAGCCCTCGGGCACGCGGCGGAACAGGGCGACGCCCCGGACCGAATGGAGATCCTGCGGCGCCTCGCCGGCCGCGAGGCGGTTGGCCACCTCGACCACGGCGCGCTCGGCATTGCCGTAGAGGAGCAGGTCGGCCTTGGCATCCGCCAGGATCGAGCGGCGCACCTTGTCGGACCAGTAATCGTAGTGGGCGATGCGGCGCAGGGAGGCCTCGATGCCGCCGAGGATGATCGGCACGTCCTTGTAGGCCTCGCGGCAGCGCTGCGTGTAGACGATGGTGCAGCGGTCCGGCCGGGCGCCGCCTTCGCCGCCGGCCGTATAGGCGTCGTCGCTGCGCAGGCGCCGGTCCGCCGTGTAGCGGTTCACCATCGAGTCGAGATTGCCGCCGGTGACGCCGAAGAACAGCGTCGGCCGGCCCAGCGCCTTGAACGGCTCCGCCGATTGCCAGTCGGGCTGCGCGATGATGCCGACCCGGAAGCCCTGCGCCTCGAGCAGCCGGCCGATGATGGCCATGCCGAAGCTCGGATGATCCACGTAGGCGTCACCCGTCACCAGGACGATGTCGCAGGCGTCCCACCCGAGCGCGTCCATCTCGGCGCGACTCATGGGCAGGAACGGCGCCGCCGTCCTGTTCAGCGGCGGCGTGCAGGCGAGGGGAGCCACGGATCGACTCACGGAAGCTTGGAGGTCCATGGGGCCCGTGCATAGCCCGACCGGGCCGCGAGCTCAACGAAGCGCGCGGGGACCGGATGCCGCGACGGCATCCGGGCGGCTGCCGCGGGCCGTCCGTCCACCTTGCCGCTTCCCTTGCCCCGTCCCTTGCCGTTTTCCTTGCCGCCTCCCTTGCCGCGTCCCGCGCCCTCCCCTTGCCGCCGGCGCCTCGCCCGCCCCGGCGGGGGGCCTCACTCCACCACCAGCTCCACCCGGTCGGCGGCGAAGAGGCTGCGGGTGGCCTGGATGCGTGTGCCGGCGCCGTCCACGTTCACGCTCGACAGGGCGATCAGGGTGCGGCCGGGGGCGATGTCCAGGCGCTCCGCCTCCTCGGGGCTGGCCGGGCGGGCGCCGATCCGGGTCGAGAGCCGGGTGTAGTCGGCCACGCCGAAGCCCGCATAGGCGCGGGTGAGCGAGCCGCTGGCGGCGTAGGCGGCGTCGAAGCCGGCGAAGCGCGGCAGGGGCAGGCAGGTCCGGGCCGTCGAGATCGGGGCGCCGTCGGCCCGGTGCACGGTGAGGAGTTCGAGGATCGGCGCGCCCGGGGCGATCCCGAGGGCCTCGGCCCAGTCGGCATCCGCCGGGACGGTGGCGGCCGTGATCAGGTCGCCCCAGGCCTCGCGCCCGGTGCGCGACACGATCTCGGAGAAGCGGGTGCGCGGGCCGATCGGATAGGCAATCGGCCCCTGCTCCACGAAGCTGCCCCGGCCCTGGGTGGTCCGCACCAGCCCGCCCTCGGCCAGCACGCCGAGCGCCCGGCGCACCGTGTGCCGGTTCACGCCGAAGCGCGCCGCCAGGGCCGATTCGGCCGGCAGCTGCGCCCCGGCGGCCAGGGTCCCGCTGCGGATCTCGCCCGCCAGGGTGTCCGCGATCTGCCGCCAGGCGGCGAGGCCGCCCCCGCGCTGGAGCGCCGTCACGCGGGTGTCGCCCGCCTCGGTCATGGATGTCTCGCGTGGGTGGCCTGCATCACGTCCTCGATAGCCTTTGGATAGCCCTTCGATAGCCCTTGCGCCCGCTCATCCACTTGTCTATACATATAGACAGGTTTGGAGACCGATCGATGCCGAGCGCCAGCCAAACACCACCTGAGCCCGGGATGCCAGACCTCGCCGCGCGCCGGCAGGCGATGGCGTGGGCCGGTGCGGCGACCGCCGACGAATTGCGGGACGCCCTGGCGCAGGCCGGCGCCCTCCCGGAGGCGGAGGACCTGCGGGCCCCCGAGACGGGCCTCGTCATGGTTCGCGGCCGGATCGGCGGCGACGGCCGGGCCTTCAATGCCGGCGAGGCCACGGTGACCCGGGCGGCGGTGCGCCTGCCCGGCGGCGAGACCGGCTTCGCCTATCACCTCGGCCGCGACCGGGCCCGCGCCCGCCTCGCCGCCATCCTGGATGCCCACTGGCAGCGCCCGGAGGCGCGCCCGGCCCTCGCGGCGGCCCTGGCCGAGATCGCCGGCCGCCGGGCGGACGCGGCGCAGCAGGCCGCCCGCAAGGCAGCGGCCACCCGGGTGACCTTCTTCACCCTGGCGCGGGGAGAGAATTGATGGCGCCCACGCTCGCCCACGGCTTCGCCGACCCCGTCCATGCGGGTCAGGCCGTGTTCCGCGCCGCCATGGAGGCCCTGAGCCGGCCCGGCCGGATCCGCCCCCTGGTCACCGCCCTGGCGCCCCCCGCCCCCCTCACCCCCGAACTCGCGGCCCTGGCCCTGGCGCTCACCGACGCCGACACGCCGGTCTGGCTCGATGCACCCCTGTGGGCGGACCCGGCGGTCGCCGGCTTCCTGCGCTTCCACACCGGGGCGCCCCTGGTCGCGAACCCCGGAGGGGCGGCCTTCGCGCTGATCGCCGATCCGGCCCGCTGCCCGCCCTTCACGGATTTCGCGCCGGGCACCCCCGCCTACCCGGATGCCTCCGCCACGCTGATCCTGGCCGTCGACACCCTCTCGGACGCGGATGGGCGGGACTTCGCGGAACAGGCTTGCGCGAGACAGGTTTTCGCCGGACCTGGCATCCGCGGCACGGCGCCGTTCGCCGCCGGGCCCCTGCCCGCCGACTGGACCGCGCGCTGGGCCGCGAATCATGCGGGCTTCCCGCTCGGGATCGATTGTCTCTTTGTGGCGCCGGGCCGCCTCGCTGGGCTGCCCCGCTCGGCCCGGCCCGTCGACGCTGAAACCGTGCCGGGGTCGGACGGGTCTGCAGGTTCGGAGGCACTGCCATGTACGTCGCGGTAAAGGGCGGCGAGGCCGCCATCGACAACGCCCACCGGCTTCTGGCCGAGGTCCGGCGCGGCGACCCGGCCGTGCCCGAGCTCACCGTGGCGCAGATCCGCGAGCAGATGCGCCTCCTCGTCGACCGGGTGATGACCGAGGGCTCCCTCTACGACCCGGACCTCGCCGCCCTCGCCCTGAAGCAGGCCCGGGGGGACGTGGTCGAGGCGGTGTTCCTGGTGCGGGCCTACCGCACCACCCTGCCGCGCTTCGGCGCCACCGAGCCGGTCGACACCGGCGCGATGACGCTGGCGCGGCGCATCTCCGCCACCTTCAAGGACCTGCCCGGCGGACAGGTGCTCGGCCCGACCTTCGACTACACCCACCGCCTCGTGGATTTCGGCCTGGCCGATGCAGGCTCCCCCGACCCCGCCGCCGAGGCCGAGCCGGAGGCCGATGCCGCCGCCTGCCCGCGGGTCACCGATCTCCTGGGCCAGGCCGGCCTGCTTGAACCCTCCCCCCCGGACGAAGGCGCCCCCGTCGGCGACCTCACCCGCGAGCCGGTGGACTACCCGGCCGACCGCGCGGTGCGGCTCCAGGGGCTGGCCCGGGGCGACGAGGGCTTCCTCCTGGCCCTCGGCTACTCGACCCAGCGCGGCTACGGCCGCACCCATCCCTTCGTCGGCGAGATCCGGGTCGGGGCGGTGGAGCTCGCCTTCACGCCGGAGGAGCTCGGCTTTCCCGTCAGCCTCGGCACGGTCGCGCTGACCGAGTGCCAGATGATCAACCAGTTCCACGGCCACGGCGCGGTGCCGCCGCAATTCACCCGGGGCTACGGCCTCGTCTTCGGCCAGGGCGAGCGCAAGGCCATGGCGATGGCGCTGGTCGACCGCTCGCTCCGGGCCGCCGAACTCGGCGAGCCCGTGGCGGTGCCGGCCCAGGACCAGGAATTCGTCCTCGCCCATTGCGACAGCCTGCAGGCGACCGGCTTCGTCGAGCACATGAAGCTGCCGCACTACGTCGACTTCCAGGCCGAGCTCGAACTGGTGCGGCGCCTGCGGGCCGAGCACGCCGCCCGGGCGGCCGCGCCGGCGCCCGCTTCCGACGAATCCCCCCTGCGGGAGGCCGCCGAATGAACCCGCCAAATCCTGCCGTCGCCCGCGCAACCGTCACCGTCTCGGCCGGCGCCGGCTACAACTTCGCCTATCTCGACGAGGGCACGAAGCGGATGATTCGCCGGGCCATCCTCAAGGCCATCGCGATCCCGGGCTACCAGGTGCCCTTCGCCGCCCGCGAGATGCCGATGCCCTACGGCTGGGGCACCGGCGGGGTGCAGGTCACCGCCGCGATCCTCGGCGCCGCCGACGTGCTCAAGGTGATCGACCAGGGGGCGGACGACACCACCAACGCGGTCTCGATCCGGCGCTTCTTCACCGCCACCGCCGGAATCGCCACCACGACGCGGACGGCCGAGGCCACGGTGATCCAGACCCGCCACCGCATCCCGGAGGCGCCGCTCGCCGAGGGGCAGGTCCTCGTCTACCAGGTGCCGATCCCCGAGCCCCTGCGCTTCCTCGAACCGCGCGAGACCGAGACGCGCCAGCTCCACGCGCTGGCCGAGTACGGCCTCATGCACGTCAAGCTCTACGAGGACATCGCCCGCCACGGCCACATCGCCACCACCTACGCCTACCCGGTGGAGGTGGCCGGCCGCTACGTGATGGACCCCTCCCCGACCCCGAAATTCGACAACCCCAAGATGGACGACTGCCCCGCCCTCCAGCTCTTCGGGGCCGGCCGCGAGAAGCGCATCTACGCGATCCCGCCCTACACCCGGGTGCGCAGCCTCGACTTCGAGGACCATCCCTTCCGGGTCCAGCGCTTCGATCGCCCCTGCGCCCTCTGCGGCGCCGAGGACGTCTACCTCGACGAGGTCGTCCTCGACGATGCCGGCGGTCGGATGTTCGTCTGCTCGGACACCGACCATTGCGAAACCCGCCTTGCCGAGGCCCGCCTTGGCGAGACCCGTCTTGCCGAGACCCGTCTTGCCGAAACCCGTCTTGGCGAGACCCGCCTTGCCGAAACCCGTCTTGCCGAAACCCGTCTTGCCGACGGCCATACCGGGGAGGCCGCGTGATGGAACCGCTCCTGAGCGTCGCGGGCCTGACCAAGCGCTACGGCGGCCGCCTCGCCTGCGACGGCATCGGCTTCACCCTCGACCCCGGCGAGGTCCTGGCGGTGGTCGGCGAATCGGGCTCCGGCAAGTCGACCCTGCTCTCGCTCATCGCCGGCGAGGTCGCGGCCGATGCCGGGTCGGTCGCCTACCGCATGCGCGACGGCGCCACGCGCGACCTCGACACCCTGAGCCTGGTCGAGCGGCGCGCGCTGATGCGCACCGACTGGGGGTTCGTGCGCCAGGACGCGACGCAGGGCCTGCGCATGGCGGTCTCGGCCGGAGGCAATGTCGGCGAGCGCCTGATGGGGGTCGGCGACCGCCATTACGGCCGCATCCGCGCCACCGCCCTCGACTGGCTCGCCCGCGTCGAGATCGCCGCGGACCGGATCGACGACCCGCCCACCCGGTTCTCCGGCGGCATGCGCCAGCGCCTGCAGATCGCCCGCAACCTCGTCACCGCGCCCCGCCTCGTGCTGATGGACGAGCCGACCTCGGGCCTCGACGTCTCGGTCCAGGCCCGGCTCCTCGACATGATCCGGGGCCTGGTGGCCGAGCTCGGCCTCGCGGTCATCATCGTCACCCACGACCTCGCCGTGGCGCGCCTGCTCTCGCACCGCGTCCTCGTGATGCGGGCCGGCCGGGTGATCGAGACCGGCCTGACCGACCAGGTCCTCGACGACCCGCAGGCCGCCTATACCCAGCTCCTCGTCTCCTCGGTGCTCGCCGCATGACGCCCGCTCCCTCCCCGTCTCCTCTCCCCCTCCTCGTCTTCGAAGACGTGGCCAAGAGCTTCACCCTGCACCTGCGCGGCGGCGCCGTGCTGCCGGTGATCGCCGGCGCCACTCTGGCGGTCCACCCGGGCGAGTGCGTCGTGCTCGGCGGGGCCTCCGGCGCGGGCAAGTCCTCCCTGCTGAAGATGGCCTACGGCAACTACCGCTGCGCCGCCGGGGCGATCCGGGTCCGCGACGGGGACCGCAGCGTCGACCTCGCCACGGCCGCGCCGCGGGAGATCCTGGGGCTTCGCCGCACCACCCTCGCCTACGTCTCGCAGTTCCTGCGGGTGATCCCCCGGGTCGGCGCCCGCGCCGTGGTGGAGGCCGCCGGGATCGAGGGCGGCCTCGCCCCCGCGGCGGCCCGGACCCGGGCGGCCGACCTGCTGGCCCGGCTCAACCTGCCCGAGCGCCTGTGGGCGCTCCCGCCCGCCACCTTCTCGGGGGGCGAGCAGCAGCGGGTGAACATCGCCCGGGGCCTCATCGCCGACCGGCCGATCCTGCTCATGGACGAGCCCACCGCCTCCCTCGACGCGCAGAACCGCGCCGTGGTGGTGGACCTCATCGCCGAGAAGCGGGCCGCCGGCACCGCCATCCTCGGCATCTTCCACGATGCGGACGTGCGCCAGGCGGTGGCGACGCGCATCGTCGACGTCTCGGCCTTCCACGGAGCGCTGGCGGCATGACACCGGATCGGGAACAGGCGAGCATGCGGGACCAGGCAAGCGTGCGGGACCAGGCAAGCGTGCGGGATCAGGCGAGCCTGCAAGATCAGCCAAGCCGCACGGATCGGGTCGAGATCCTCGAGAACGCGCGCCTGGTCCTGCCCGACCGGGTCGAGGATGGCTGGCTCGCCGTGGTCGACGGGCGCATCGCCGAGATCGGCACCGGGCGTGCCCCCGGGCGCGGCCTCGACTGCGCCGGCGACATCCTCATCCCGGGCCTCGTCGAGCTCCACACCGACCACCTGGAGAGCCACTACGCCCCGCGCCCCGGCGTGCGCTGGCATCCCCTCGGGGCGGTGCTGGCCTACGACGCGCAGATCGCGGCGTCCGGCATCACCACGGTGTTCGATTCGCTGCGCGCCGGCACCGATCCGGACGGCAGCGGCCTCGGCACCGAGCTGGAGCTGCTCGCCGCCGCCCTGGCGGAGGCGCAGGAGGCCGGTCTGTTCCGGGCCGAGCACCGCACCCACCTGCGCTGCGAGATTCCCTCCCCCGACGTGGTCGAGACCGTGCGCGCCTTCGCCGGGCGCTACGCCATCGGCCTGCTGTCGCTGATGGACCACACGCCGGGCCAGCGCCAGTTCCGTGACGTCGACAAGTACTACGTGTATGCCGGGCGCGGCGGCCGCTCCCTGGAGGAGATAAAGCGCAGCACCGCCCGTAAGATGCGCGACGGCCACGCCCTCAACGCCGTGAACAGGCCCGCCCTGGTGGCATTCGCCCACGCCCACGGCATCCCTCTGGCCAGCCACGACGACACCACCCTGGCGGATGTCGCGCTCTCGCGGGACGAATCCGTGGTGCTCGCCGAATTCCCCACCACCCTGGAGGCGGCCGAGGCCTCGCACGCGGCCGGCATCACCGTGATGATGGGGGCGCCCAACCTGATCCGGGGCGGCTCGCATTCCGGCAACGTCGCGGCTCACACCCTGGCGGAGGCCGGGACCCTCAGCATCCTGTCCTCGGACTACGTACCGGCGAGCCTGCTGATGGCGGCTTTCGGCTTGCCCGAGCGCGTTCCCGGCATCACCCTGCCAGAGGCCCTGGCCACCGTGACGGCCAACCCTGCCCGCGCCACTGGCCTGACCGATCGCGGACGGCTGGCGCCGGGCCTGCGCGCCGATCTCGTCCGCGTCCGCCTCGCCCGGGGCGTGCCGGTGGTACGCCAGGTCTGGCGGGCCGGCGAGCGGGTGGTGTGATGCCGGGCGGCTTCGTTCTCGTGGTCGGCCCGAGCGGCGCCGGGAAGGATACCCTCCTGCGGCTCGCGCGCGATACGCTCGGCCCGGACCCGCGCTTCGTCTTCCCACGTCGCCTCGTCACCCGGGCTCCCTCGGCCCACGAGGACAATGTCGCCCTCACCGAGGAGGCCTTTGCCGCGGGCGCCGCCGCTGGCGCCTTCGCCCTGCATTGGCGGGCGCACGGTCTCGGCTACGCGATCCCCGGCGAGACCCGGAACCAGGCGCAGGCGGGACGGGTGGTGATCTGCAACGTCTCCCGGCACATCGTGGCGCAGGCTCGCGCGACCCTGCCGCATGTCGGCGTCGTCGCCATCACGGCGGCTCCGGCGGTGCTCGCTCAACGCCTCGCCGCCCGCGCCCGGCCCGAGGACGGCGATTTGCGCACCCGCCTCGACCGCGTCGTCCCAATTGCCGCCGAGTACACGATCTGGAACGATCGCGATCCGGACAGCGCCGCCGCCGTGTTGGTCGCGCACCTGCGGGAGCGAGCGGCCTGAGCCGCGGCCGATCGCAGCTTAAGTCTTGCTCTCAAAACGAAGAAGAGCGCGGCCCTGACGGGACCGCGCTCTTCTCGTTTTGATCGCTTCGGCCGAGCGCTGACGCACCCGGCCGGAACTGGTCGCTTACGCCTCCTGGCGGGGTCCGCGGGCGCGGTCCTGCTCGGCGTTGCGCTCGGCCTTGAGCTTCTCGGTGATGTCCTCGCCGGTCTCTTGGTCGACGACCTTCATCGAGAGGCGGATCTTGCCGCGATCGTCCTGGCCGAGGAACTTCACCTTGACCTTCTGGCCCTCCTTAACGACGTCCGTCACCTTGGCGACCCGCTGGGCGGCGAGCTCCGAGATGTGGACGAGGCCGTCCTTGGCGCCGAAGAAGTTCACGAAAGCGCCGAACTCCATCGTCTTCACGACCGTGCCATCGTAGATCATGCCCGGCTCGGCCTCGGCCACGATCGAGCGGATCCAGTTGTAGGCGGCCTTGATGGCCTTGCCGTCGCTGGACGCGATCTTCACCGTGCCGGTGTCGTCGATGTTGATCTTGGCGCCGGTCTTCTCGACGATCTCGCGGATCACCTTGCCGCCGGTGCCGATCACTTCCCGGATCTTGTCGGTGGGGATCTGCATCGTCTCGATGCGCGGCGCGTACTCGCCGAGCTCGGGACGGGCGTCGGTCAGGGCCTTCGCCATCTCGCCGAGGATGTGAACGCGGCCTTCCTGCGCCTGGTGCAGGGCGACCTTCATGATCTCCTCGGTGATGCCGGCGATCTTGATGTCCATCTGCAGCGAGGTGATGCCGGACTCGGTGCCCGCGACCTTGAAGTCCATGTCGCCGAGGTGATCCTCGTCGCCGAGGATGTCGGACAGCACCGCGTAGCGCTCACCCTCGAGGATGAGGCCCATGGCGATGCCCGCCACCGGACGGCGCAGCGGCACGCCGGCATCCATCAGCGACAGCGAGGCGCCGCAGACGGAGGCCATCGAGGAGGAGCCGTTCGACTCGGTGATCTCGGACACGACGCGGATCGTGTACGGGAACTCGTGGGCCGGCGGCAGCACGGGATGCACGGCGCGCCAGGCGAGCTTGCCGTGGCCGATCTCGCGACGGCCCGGGGAGCCCATGCGGCCGGTCTCGCCCACCGAGTAGGGAGGGAAGTTGTAGTGCAGCAGGAAGGTCTCCTTGTAGGTGCCTTCCAGTGCGTCGATGAACTGCTCGTCCTCGCCGGTGCCGAGGGTGGCGACCACGAGGGCCTGGGTCTCGCCGCGCGTGAACAGCGAGGAGCCATGGGCGCGGGGCAGCACCCCGACCTGGGACTCGATCGGTCGCACGGTGCGGACGTCACGGCCGTCGATGCGCGAGCCGGTGTCGAGGATGTTCCAGCGCACGACCTTCGACTGCGCTTCCTTGAACGCGGCCTTGACCTTCTCGGCCGGGAAGCGCGCCTCGCCCTCGGCGGGGCAGAGCGCGGCCATCACCTTCGCCTTCACAGCATCGACGGCGGCGTAGCGCTCCTGCTTGACGGTGTTCTTGTAGGCGGCGCGCAGGTCGGCCTCGCAGACCTCGAGCACGGCGGCTTCCACGTCGCCGTTCTCGGGGGCGGAGAAGTTGCGGGGCTCCTTGGCGGCCTTCTCGGCGAGGCGGATGATCGCCTCGATGACCGGCTGGAAGTGCTTGTGGCCGAACATCACGGCGCCGAGCATGACCTCCTCGTCGAGCTCCTTGGCCTCGGACTCGACCATCAGGACGGCGTCCTGGGTGCCGGCGACGACGAGGTCGAGGGTCGAGGCCTCGAGGTCGGCCACGTGCGGGTTCAGGGTGTACTGACCATTGGTGTAGCCGACGCGGGCGGCACCGATCGGACCCATGAAGGGCACGCCCGACAGGGTCAGGGCAGCGGAGGCCGCGACCATCGCGAGGATGTCGGGATCGTTCTCGAGGTCGTGGGTCAGGACGGTGACGACGACCTGGGTGTCGTTGCGCCAGCCCTCGATGAAGAGGGGGCGGATCGGACGGTCGATGAGGCGGGAGACCAGGGTCTCCTTCTCGGACGGACGGCCCTCGCGCTTGAAGTACCCGCCGGGGATGCGGCCGGCGGCGTAGGCACGCTCCTGGTAGTTCACCGTGAGCGGCAGGAAGTCGATGCCGGCCTTTGGCTCCTTGGCGGACACGACGGTGGCGAGCACCGAGGTCTCGCCGTAGGTCGCCATCACGGCGCCGTCGGCCTGGCGGGCGACCTTACCCGTCTCGAGGACGAGCTTGCGGTCGCCCCACATCAGCTCTTCGCGTTGGATATCGAACATAGTGTCTAGCCTTCCTGCGATCGGGCGAACCCGGCGCCGTCAGGGGCAAGATGGCGGGGGGCGCCGCACGCCGTGCCCCCCGCGATCCTGTCCCCGACGCATCCGCCTTCAAGTCGCCCGGGTCTTCGGGTGGCCGGACCCATTCCGGCCGCCCGAACTGTCAAAACGCGGCCCCGGGCCGGGCCCGGAACCGCATGAGAGTGCTGTGCTTAGCGGCGGATGCCGAGACGCTCGATGAGGCTGCGGTAGCGGGCCTCGTCCTTGCGCTTGACGTAGTCGAGCAGCGAGCGGCGCTGCGAGACCATCTTCAGGAGGCCGCGGCGGGAATGGTTGTCCTTGCCGTGGGTCTTGAAGTGGCCGGTCAGGTTGGTGATCCGCTCGGTCAGGATCGCCACCTGGACCTCCGGAGAACCGGTGTCCTTGCCGCCGGTCGCGTATTCCTTGATGAGCGCGGTCTTGCGCTCTGCCGTGATCGACATCGCAGTGCCTTTCGGTACGGGTTTTCGGAAAGGGCGGCCTCGTCGCGAGGGCCGCGCCACGCTCGTGGAAGGCCGGTGCCGGGATGTCGTCCAGCACGGTCAGACCCACAAGCAGCTTGTGCCCCGGCCCCGTTCGCACGGGTCGGAGCGGCGCGGACCATACACGAAACCCGCTCCGACGCCAGCCCTCGGGGTGTCGCGGCCCGGTACGGAGGCGTTGGAAGAGGGAAGCGCTCAGGCCGCGGCGGCCTCGCATCCGGCCACCGCGCGGATGTCCCTTGCGAGCGCCTCGATCCGTGCCGGATCCGAATCCCAGGCGAACATGAAGCGCGCGCCTCCACCGATGAAGGTGTAGAAGCGCCAGCCCCGGGTGCGCAGGGCCTCGAGGTGCTCGGGTGCAGCGCGCAGGAAGACCGCGTTGGCCGCCACCGGGAACATCAGCGCGAAGGCGCTTACGTCCGCCACGGCGGCAGCGAGGCGTTGCGCGCAGGCATTGGCATGGGCGGCGTGGCGCAGCCAGGCACCGCCCTCCAGCACGCCGACCCAGGGCGCCGAGAGGAAGCGCATCTTCGAGGCGAGTTGGCCCGCCTGCTTGCAGCGATAGCCAAAATCCTCCGCCAGGGCGGCATCGAAGAACAGGATCGCCTCGCCCGCCGCCATGCCGTTCTTGGTGCCGCCGAAGCACAGGAGATCGACGCCGGCCTTCCAGGTCATGTCGGCGGGGCTGCAGCCGAGGCTGGCGCAGGCATTGGCAAAGCGCGCTCCGTCCATGTGGAGGCGCAGGCCCAGATCTCGGCATGTGGCGGCGATCGCCCGGATCTCGGCGAGGCTGTAGAGCTGGCCCGTCTCGGTGGGCTGGGTGATCGTGACCACGCGAGGCTTCGGAAAGTGGATGTCCGAGCGACCGGTGGCGACGCTTCGAATCAAGGCCGGGTCCAGCTTGCCGTCGGGGCTCGCCACCACGAGCAGCTTCGAGCCGTTGGAGAAGAACTCGGGCGCGCCGCACTCGTCCGTCTCGACATGGGCCGAGGCCGAGCAGATGACGCTGTGGTAGGACTGGCAGAGGGAGGCCAGGGCCAGGGCGTTGGCAGCCGTCCCGTTGAAGGCGAAAAAGACGTCGGCGGCGTCGGTCTCGAACAGGGTCCTGAAGGCATCGGCGGCCCGCTTCGTCCACGGGTCCTCGCCGTAGGCCGGCACCGCGCCGCGATTGGCCGCGTCCATGGCGGCCCAGGCCTCGGGGCAGATGCCGGCGTAGTTGTCGCTCGCGAATTGCTGGGGCTCGGGGGGCATCGGTCGCTCTCGTCTGGTCAAGGTCCGCATCAGGAGTGCAGCGACCGACCGGATAGAGATATGGCGAAGCCCGTTCGGTTGCCGGTCCGGCCACATCCCCGCCGATTGCCGGAGGGTGCCACCTTGCCCGGGAGAGCAGGTTGGCGTCAGGGATCGCCCCGACTCTTGATGCTGTTCAAGATCTACCAGAGGGGACCGGCGCTGACAACACGGCCAGGTTGCTGCCTGGCGCGAGAGCTGATCCTGGCGAGAAAGTCTGGACCGGTGTTCGGCACGCAGGCCTTGGTGCGGGAGAAGGCCTTGGTGCGAGAGAAGGCCTTGGCGCGGGACTTGCCCGGATTGGCACACGATCCACCGTCATGCGAAGGTCCGGCCGATGACGGGCAACCGCCTCACCGCGCGAAAATCCATCGCCGACATCCTGGCGGCCGACGCCGATGGCGATGGGACCTCGCGCCTGCCGCGTTCGCTCTCGGCTTTCGACCTCGTCGCCCTCGGGGTCGGGGCGACCATCGGGGCGGGCATCTTCGTCCTCACCGGTACGGCGGCGGCCAATTATGCCGGTCCGGGCCTGACCCTGTCCTTCGTGCTCGGCGGCATCGCCTGTGGGTTCGTCGCGCTCTGCTATGCCGAACTCGCCGCGATGGTGCCGGTCCCGGGGAGCACCTACACCTACGCCTACGCAACCCTAGGTGAGGCCTGCGCCTGGATCATCGGCTGGGACCTCGTCCTCGAATACGCCATGAGCGCTGCGACCGTGGCGGTGGGCTGGTCGGGCTATGCCCGCTCGCTCCTCGCCGATGTCGGCCTGCATCTTCCTCCATTCCTCTCGGCGGCGCCCTTCACCCCCCTCCCCGGCGGGGTCAACGCAGGGTTCGACCTGCCGGCGGCGGCCATCATCGGCCTGCTGACCCTGCTCCTCGTGCGCGGCAACCGCGAATCGGCTCGGGTGAACGTCCTAATGGTGGCGATCAAGGTTGCGATCATCCTGGCCTTCATCGGCGTCGGTGCGGCCCACGTGAATGTGGGCCTGTGGTCTCCCCTGGTGCCGGAGAACACCGGCACCTTCGGTGCGTTCGGCTGGAGCGGCGTGCTGCGCGGGGCCGGCGTGGTGTTCTTCGCCTTCATCGGCTTCGAGACGATCTCGACCGCGGCGGGCGAGACGCGCCGTCCCCAACGCGACGCACCGATCGGGCTCCTCGGGTCGCTGGCGATCAGCACGGTGCTCTACGTGGCGGTGGCGGCGGTGCTCACCGGCCTCGTCCCCTATCGGGCCCTCGACGTGCCCGACCCCATCGCCAAGGCGGTGGAAGCGATCGGCTTCGGGGCTTTCGCGGTTGCGATCAAGTTCGGGGCGATCCTCGGCCTGACCACGGCGGCGCTCGCTGCCCTCTACGGGCAGGCCCGGATCTTCTACGCCATGGCGCGCGACGGTCTGCTGCCGCCGGCCTTCGCGCGGGTGCATCCCCGCTTCCGGACGCCGGCGACCAGTCAGATCACCATCGGTGCCGTGACGGCCCTGGTGGCGGGGCTGGTTCCGATCGACCTCCTGGGCGAACTGGTGAGCATCGGCACACTCTTCGCCTTCGTGGTCATCTGCACCGCCGTCCTGGTGCTGCGCCGGACGGATCCGGGGCGCCCTCGCCCCTTCCGGGTGCCGGGCATGCCGGTGGTGCCGATCCTCGGCATCCTGTCCTGCCTCGGGCTGATGCTCGGCCTGCCCGTGGACACCTGGCTGCGGCTCGCCCTGTGGCTCGTCGTGGGGCTGGCGATCTATTTCGGATACGGTCGACGGGCGGCTCGGCTGCGCCGGATGAGCGCGCCGGGACTGCCTGCCGTCCCGGCGCGCTGAATCTCAGGAGTAGTGGCGCGGGCTCGGACGGCCGGAATAGCGCCGGCGCAGATAGGAGACGAGCTTCGGGAGCAGGAAGGCGACGAGGAGCTTGCGCATGGGAAAACCTCCGGTTGGGATGGGCGGCCTGGAAGCCGCCGCGTCGGAAACCCAATGCGGGGTCGCGCCAGGGCGTTCCGCCGAAGCCGGCTGAATCAATCTCTGCGATGGGCGCTCGCCAGGCGGATCCTGCGCCCTCAGCGCGTGATCACCGCGTGCACGCAGTAGCCGCGGAAGCGCTGGTGCACCTGCGCCTCGGCGTCCAGGGTGGAGGCCACGGCCGCGACCGCCTGTGGCAGGGCTGCGCGCGGCGTCACCGCGAAGGCCGCGAGCCATCGGTTGAGGAGGCTGCGGGCGGGGCGGGGCAGGCCCGCCTGATCGCCGAAATCCACCACATGGAGACGTCCGCCCGGTGCGAGGTGTCCGGCGGCCTCGGCCAGCACCCGCTCCCAGGGCGGGATCATCGACAGGGCGTAGGAGATTACGATCCGGTCGAAGCTTGCCCGCCCGAACAGGGCCTCCGGGTCGAAGGCCGTCGCATCCCCGCGCGCGAGGCGAATGCGGGACTCGAGTCCGGCGCGCGCGACGCTGCGGGCGGCCGTGGCGAGCATCGCCGCCGAGACGTCGAGGCCGTGGCAGGCGGCCTCCGGGTAGGTTCGGGCGATGCGCACGAGATTGCGTCCGGTGCCGCAGCCGATCTCCAGCACCGTACCGCCCGCCGGAACGGTGAGGTCCGCGATCGCCCGGTCGCGCCCGAGGAGATAGAATTTGCGGCTGGCGTCGTAGAGGTGGCGCTGGCGCCGGTACATCCGGTCCATCGCCTGCGCGGCGTCGCTCACGCGGCCCGCCGACGGTAGAGATGGAAGCCGCCGTAGATGGCGGAGCGGTCGCGGGCCTGTCCTGCGCGGCTCTCGGCCTCGGCATAGTCCCAGGCGGAGAGGATCCCGTCCGGCACCCGGCCCGGCAGGCAGCGCTCGTCGGCGGCCGTGCGGAAGATGACCCGTGCGCCCGGCCGGGCGGTACGGGTGATCTCCGTCCACAGGGCGGTCAGGTCGGCGTCGCTCATCCAATCCTGCGCGTCGAGGAGCACGTAGGCATCCGCGCTCCTGTCCGGGCTGGCCGCCAGGAACGCCGTCATCGACTGCTGGCGGTAGCTCACGCGTCCGGCCCGGGCCCGCAGGGTCTCGAAGTGGCGCGGCTGCAGGTAGGGCGGCAGGGCCGCGTCCGGACCCGGGGCGTAGCCCCGGCCGAAGGCCTGCCAGGCAAAGTAGTTGTCGGCGAGGTCGAAGTCGCAGGCGAGGCGCTCCAGGCGGTGGCGTAGGACGTCGACCATGCCGCCCGGGTGGTCCTGGGCGAGGGCCCGGTACTGAGCCGGGGGGATCCCGAGGCCGTAGAGGGAGGCCGGGCGCCGGATCAGCCAGCGCACGAGGCGCTTCTCGAACAGCGGCGCCACGTGTGCCGCGAACAGGCTGCGCTGTTCGGCGCGGTCGCGGGCCTTGAGGACGGCGGAGAGGTCGCAGCCGTAGAGCCGGGCCAGCCGATGCCCGGTCCCGATGAAGCGCCCGAGCAGGCCGTGGCGGAAGACGTTCTCGGAGAAGGCAGCGATGCGCCGGCGCCCATCCAGGCGACGGGCCTCCCAATACGCGCGCGCGGTGGCGTCCAGGTGGGGCGCGATTCGCGCATCGTAGGCGGCGATGTTGCCGGCCGTGTCGGCACGCCCGAAGAAGCGCAGGTAGGCTGCCGAATCGGGCAGCCGCATCAGGGCCGCGAGCTTGAGGCGCCCCAGGGCGATGTGCGCGCCGTTCAGATCGACCGCGCTGATCCGTGCCGGATCGGCGGTGAGGTAGGACAGGACGTTGCAACTGCCCGACGCGATGGCGACGACGTGGTCCTCCGGCCCCAGCGCCAGGGCTTCCAGATCGACCGCCGGATCCTCCCAGATCTGGGGATAGACCAGCCCGCTGAAGGCCAGGGTGAACAGCCGTTCGGACAAGCCGGCGCGGGACAGGGCGCGGCTGCGATGCACGGCCTGGGTCAGGCCGAGGCTGGTTTCGCGGCGGACCGCCCGTGCTGCGGGATTCATGCGGGCTCTCGGACTGTCCATCGGGGATGATGGACGCCGCCCCTACGCCTCGCGCATGACCGGCCGGTGACAGCCCTTAGAGTTCCAGGGTCAGCGTCACCGGCGCATGGTCGGAGGGGCGGTCCCAGCCCCGGACGTGGCGGGCGACCGTCATGTCGCGCACCGTGCCGGCAAGGTCGGAGGAGACCCAGGCATGGTCGAGGCGCCGGCCCTTGTCGGCCGCCGCCCAGTCGGGAGAGCGGTAGCTCCACCACGTGTAGATCTTCGTCGGCTCCGGCACCAGCAGGCGGGCGGCATCGACCCAGCCGGCCTCGCCCCGCAGGGTCTCGAGCCGCTCGGTCTCGATGGGGGTGTGGCTCACCACATCGAGGAGCTGCTTGTGCGACCAGACGTCGTGCTCCAGCGGCGCCACGTTGAGGTCGCCGACCAGGATCGCCGGGCCCGTGACCCGCCGCCCACCCCAGGCGCGCAGTTCGTCGAGGAAGTCGAGCTTGTGCGCGAATTTCGGATTGAGGCCGCGGTCGGGGACGTCGCCGCCCGCCGGCACGTAGAAATCGTGCAGCACGATCCCGGCCGCCTTCCCGGCTTCGGGCCCCAGGACCGCCGAGATGTGACGCGCGTCCTGGCGCTCGCAGAACGCCATCACGTCGCGCGTGAGGAGGGGAAAGCGCGAGAGGATCGCGACGCCGTTATAGCCCTTCTGGCCGGCGAACACGACGTTCTCGTAGCCGGAGCCCCGCAGGGCCTTCAGCGGAAACGCGTCGTCCGGGCACTTCGTCTCCTGCAGGCAGAGCACGTCCGGCTGGGCCTCGGCGAGGAAGCGCAGGACCGAATCGATGCGCAGGCGCACCGAGTTGATGTTCCAGGTGGTGACGGTGAGGCGCACGGCGTTCGGCTCGCGTGAAACTGGAAAATGTTTAAAGGATCGTGCGCGCGTCGGCGCGGCGGGCCGGCATAGACCGGATCGCCGCCGCCGTCGCCGGGGAAATGCCGCGCCTGGGGCTCCTGATCCGCGAGGGATCGCACCCGGGGCGAGATCGAGGGATCGTCACGTGTCGCGCATCCGTTCCGCGCTCTTCAACGCCTACTGGGCCGCCTGGACCGCCCTGTTCATCCTGCCGCTGGCAGTGCTCGCCCTGCTGGGCGCGCCGGCACGGCCGATCCGGGCCTTCACCCGCCTGTGGTCGCGGGGCATCCTGTTCGGCCTCGCCCGCATCGTCGGGCTCACCTATGTGGAGGAGGGCCGCGCCCGCATTCCGGTCGAGCCCTGCCTCATCGTGGCTAACCACCAGTCGGCCTGGGAAACCCTGGCCTTCCTCGTTCTGGTGCCCAACGTCGCCATCGTGGCCAAGCGCGAGCTGGTGGCGATCCCCATCGTCGGCTGGTTCCTGCGCCGCTCGCCGATGATCATCATCGACCGGGCCAACGGCACCCAGGCCCTGCGGGTGATGATCGACGAGAGCCGCGCGGCGATCGCGCAGGGGCGTTCGGTGCTGATGTTTCCGGAAGGCACCCGCGGCGGCATCGCCGAGCCGGTCCAGTTCAAGCGCGGGGTCGAACTGCTCTACGCCAAGCTCGGCCTACCTGTGCTGCCGGTGGCGGTGAATTCCGGCCTGTACTGGCCCCATGGCGGCGCCCGCCACAGCCCCGGCGCCGTGACCGTGAGCTACCTTCCGCCCCTGCCCCCGGGGCTGAGCGGCGCTGAGTTCATGCGTGGGACGCAGGGGGCGATCGACGCCGAGCTGAACCGCTGGCGTAATCCTGCCGCGCCCGTCGCCTCGGCCGTGACGGCCGAGGCCCCGTAGGGGCGGCGTTTTACGGGTCGAGCCCCTCGGCCTTGCGCTGGGCGGCTCGACGGCGCTCGACGCGGGCCACCGAGAAGATCGAGGCCTCGTAGAGCAGCAGCATCGGGATTGCGAGCGAGAGCTGCGAGATCACGTCCGGCGGCGTGAGCACGGCGGCGGCCACGAAGACCAGGACGATGGCGTAGCGGCGCTTCTCGCGCAGGAACGCTGTGTCGATCACGCCGATCTGCCCGAGCAGGGTCAGGATTACGGGCAGCTGGAAAGCGATGCCAAAGGCGAAGATGAGCGTCATGATGAGCGAGAGGTACTCGTCCACCTTCGGCAGGAGTGCGATCGTCGCCTCGCCGGGCTGGCCGATCTGCTGCAGCGAGACCGAGAACTGGATCAGCAGCGGCATCGCCAGGAAGAACACCACCAGGGCGCCGAGGATGAAGAAGATCGGCGTGGCGATGAGGTACGGCAGGAAGGCTTGGCGCTCGTTGCGATAGAGGCCCGGGGCCACGAAGGCGTAGATCTGCGTGGCGATGACCGGGAAGGCCAGGAAGCCGGCCCCGAACACGCTGAGTTTGATGTTGGTGAACACCTGCTCGAGGAAGTGCGTCGCGATCAGCTTCGCGTTCTCGACACCCACCACGGAGACGTAGGGGTAGACCAGGATGTTGTAGATGTGCCGCGAGAAGAAGAAGCACCCGAAGAACATCACCACGAACGCAGCCAGCGACTTGATCAGCCGCGACCGCAACTCGATGAGATGGTCGAGGAGCGGGGCCCGCGAGGCTTCGATCTCGGCTTCGTCGGTCTCGTTGATCATCGGCCGGAATCAAGCTGGGGTTTGGCCGGCGTCTCGGAGTGAGGCGACGCGCTGGGAGCTGGGTCGGGGGAGCCGGGCGGCGGTTCGGCGGTCCAGGCGTGGGTCGCAGCCGGACCGGGCGCCCCCGAAGACGGGTGCGGCGGCAGGTCGGGCAGCGCTTCCACGGGGGCTGGCACGGGGTTTGGCATGTCTCGAACGGGCCCGGACGACGAAGTTTCGCGCTCGGCCAGCTGGTCGGCGACGTTGGCGAGGCCCTGGGTCGGCGAAGGGGTCGTCTTCGTCTCGGTCCGACCGTCGACGGCCCCCTTCAGCTCGTCGCGGATGGTCTGCACCGGGTTGAATGTCGGCCCCATCGTGCTCGCCGAGCGCTTGACCCCATCCACCTCGCGGCGGATTTCGTCGAACTCCGCCTCACGGATCGCCTCGTTGAACTGCGACTGGAACTCGCCGGCCATGCGGCGCATCTTGCCCGTGATCTGCCCCACCGTACGCAGGGCCTTCGGCAGATCCTTCGGGCCGATGACGATGAGGGCGACGCCGCCGATCAGCATCACCTCGCCCCAACTCATGTCAAACATGGTGTCGACTGTCCCGCGACCGTGCGCCGTCCATCAACGGCGCGCCGCCCATGGCAGGTCGTGGCGCCCTGCGCCAGACCCGCGATCGGCCGCAGCGCCCGATTCTCGCGTAGGGGATCAGACGACCTTGCGGTCGGCCGACACCGTGTTGGCGGTGGCGGGCTCCCCCTGATGGGGCAACGTCCGCACCGGCTCGCCCGCGCTCGGCGGCGGCACGGCCGTGGTGGCCGGCGTCTCGTCCTCGGCCATGCCCTTCTTGAAGGCCTTGATGCCCTTGGCGACGTCACCCATCAGGTCGGAGATCTTGCCGCGACCGAACAGCAGCATCACGATGCCGGCGACGATGATCCAGTGCCAGATACTCATGCTGCCCATGGCAACCTCCCGCGCCGCAGCTCAAACACCGCGCGGCGCCGTCTCGTGTGTCGGTTGAGGGCGAACCTAAGGATCGGGTACCCCGAGCACAAGAAGTGCGGGTGACTCTCGCTCCGTTCCGATCGCCGCATCGCGGGCATGCAAGTTTCCGGCCCGCCGCCGGTTCATAGACCAGCCGCGCGCCGTTGTCGCCTCATCCGGCGCGCGGTGCGCGGGATGGCGGGAGAGCGGGAATTCACGCGGCCATCGACAGGGCCGCCGCGAACCGGGCCCGGGCCTCTTGCACGTCGAAGGTGTCGGTCCCGGCGGGCAGGCGGGCCAGGGCAGCCTCGGCCCGACGCAGGGCCGCGCCGGCCAGGGCAGGCGCACCCTCGGCGACGCCCTGCATCTCGTCCGGATCGCCGTTGCAGTGCAGGCCGACATCGACGCCGGCAGCGAAGCAGGCCTCGGTCCGGCCGCGGAACGTGCCCTGGAGGGCGTGCATCGAGAGGTCGTCGGTCATCAACAGCCCGTCGAAGCCGATGGCGCCGCGGATGATGTCGCGAATCACGATGGCCGACTGCGTCGCCGGGTGGGCGGCATCGAGGGCGGTGAGCACCACATGGGCACTCATGGCCATCGGCAGGTCGGCGAGCGCCCGGAAGGGTATGAAATCCTGGGCGCTCAGGGTGGCGAGGTCGGCCTCCACCACCGGCAGGCCCTTGTGGCTGTCGCAGCCGGCGCGGCCATGCCCGGGAATGTGCTTCATGACAGGCAGCACGCCACCCTGCATCAGGCCCTCCGCCACGGCCCGGCCGATCTCGGCCACGCGGTCGGGCGTGGTGTCGTAGGCGCGGTCGCCGATCACGTCATGGGCTCCGGCCACCGGCACGTCGAGGACAGGGGCGCAGTCGACGTTGATGCCGACGCTGGCAAGGTCATGGGCCATCAGCCGGGCGCCCAGATGCGCGATCGCCGCGGCCGAGCCGTTGAGCCCGCCGAAACGACGCCCCGCCGGATAGGCCGGCCAATGCGGCGGTCCCATGCGCTGCACCCGGCCGCCCTCTTGGTCGATGAGGATCGGGGCGTCCGCGCGGCCGACCGTCTCTCGGAGGGCGTCGGTGAGCGCGCGGACCTCGTCGGGCGTCCCGATGTTGCGCTTGAACAGGATGAAGCCCCAGGGCGCCACGTCCCGGAAGAAGGCGGCCTCCTGCGCCGAGAGGGTCTTGCCGGCGCAACCAAGGATCAGGGCACGGGAGGTCATGATCGGGGACGCATCCTCGGTGGATTGGCTCGGGGAGTGGACTGGCGGGGTGGGACGGCCGTCGGAAGGGCTCGGCGACGAATCGACCCTACGCCAATCGGGGCAGGATGCGGCCGGAAAACGTCGAACGGAATGGGGGGGCATGGGAGAAAGCACGCGTGGCCTGGTGGCCACAGGGTGGGATGGGCTCCCGGAAGGCGCCGCGCTCGCCGCCCGGCCGGGCGACCGGGCGCGCGCCGGCGCCCGGTCATTTCAGGGGCCCGGATTGGACCTCAGTTCTTGGCCACGAAGCACTGGCCGCCCGCGCCCTGGAGCTGGGTGCACAGGCTGGTCGCCTCGGTCTTGCCGAGGGGCCCGACACGGACGCGGTAGATCGTCTTGCCGTTGACCTCGGCCTGACGGATCAGGGCCGGCTGGCCGGAGAGCTGGCTGTACTTGCCCTGCATCTGGCGGAAGGCGGCCTGGGCCTCGCTCTCGCTGGTGCGGACGCCGAGCTGGACGGCGTAGCCGCCACCGCCCGCGGAGGGTGCTGCCGCGACGGGCGGCGGGGCGGCGATGGCGGAGGTTGCCTCGGGGGCTACGGCGGCCACGCGCTGGGGCGCCTTGACGCGCGGGGCCGCCGTAGCCCC